>DATAHE010000559.1:0-3960 GCA_036263355.1 Steroidobacteraceae bacterium
ACTGGCGAACAGCTTGAAACAGCCGTGAATGTGCTCGAACAGGCGCGTGACGTTTCTCCTGATAATGCACGTTTGAAATTCCTTGACGGACAAGTTGCACGTGAACGTGAACGTTTGAAACTGACACAGGCACAGGACACCAGCAAGAAAGTGCGTACCTTGCTTGCTTCTGCACAGGAAGACATTGATGCAGGTCGTCTGGTATCTCCATCGGGCAACAATGCGCGTGAAGCTATTGCGGAAGCACGTCGCACGGATCCGACTGATCCGGCGATTGCACAGGCACAACGTCTGTTGAACACACGTACTATTGAAGCCGCACGCCGCGCTGCCGAACAAAACCAGGTTGAACAGGCTCAGAACCTGTTGAGCGTGGCGCGTCAGATGGGCGCTGCCGGTTCCGATCTCACTGCAGTAGAAAGATTGCTCACTGCCGAGACAAAGCCAACGGTATCAGTCGGCCAGACACAGCCTTCGCAAAATCAGCAACAGGCAGCAGCACTGGCAGCACAGCAACAAGCTGCTGCTGAAGCTGCGCGCAAGAAAGCAGAGGCTGAGGCGGCCGCTGCGGCTGCATCCGCAGCTGCTGCGCAAGTGACACCGCCCAAGCGCATCAAGACGGTTCCGCCTGCAATGCCAAAAGCCGCTGCTGATAAGGGCATTAAAGGCTATGCAGTTGTGCAGTTCACCATCATGCAAAATGGTTTGGTCAACGACGTAAAAGTAGTTGAGGCTCAACCGAAAGGCGTGTTTGACGACGCCGCCATTCAAGCCGTATCACAGTGGCGTTACGAACCACCAGTGCGTGCTGATGGTAAGCCCGCAACACTGGAACAGAAGATCAAACTGAAGTTTGATAATTGATCTGATCATTCGTTGGAATTGATAACGGCCCTGTTCATCACTGAACAGGGCCGTTTGCTTTTCTTGAGAAGCCCTTATTAATTATTTATTTTCGCCGTGGCGTTGTCAGTTCCGTGCTCGAATCCTCATGTATTAGCGCATACACTGCGGTTCTCCGCGCGGTACTTCCTGCCACAACAAAAATATCCAAATTAATCAGAGCTTCCCCAGCGTTAAATGGACAGTAGATGATCAGCTAATCACTTCTCCTGCGACGGCATCGACTTCATCAACGCCAGCCACGCACGTTCCGCTTTGGTGCCGTGCTCATCGAACACATCGTGCAGGTGTTTCATCTGCGTTTGAGTTAACTGCGTTTCCAGCTTCTTGCCTGCTTCTGTCAGAGATAGTTGCTTCACGCGCTTGTCGTGCGAGGCTGTGGACGTGGCCACCAGTTTCATTTCGATCAATTGTCGTAGCGGCGCATTCAACGCCTGCTTACTGACCCCCAGCGTCGACAATAACTCATTGACCGACAGGCCGGGCTGGGTACCCACAAAGTAAAGAACGCGGTGATGTACGCGGCCAAGTCCGCGCTGTTCCAGAATGCGATCGGGTCGTGCGGTAAACGCCCGATAGGCAAAGTAGAAGTTTTCTATTGCATCGCGCAATTGCGCTTCACGTTTTTGGTCAACCATGTTGACACTTTAGCTGGGACCGCCGTAGCATGTCGATAGGTCAAACATATTGACGTATACGGTACTGCCATGCGGTTGTCATCACGCGTCGCCGATTTACAGCCTTCACCTATTCGCGAAATCCTTGCGGTGATTTCGCGCCCTGGCATGATCTCATTTGCTGGCGGTTTGCCGGCACCTGAAACCTTTGCGCAGCTGGATACCAACATTCCGCGTGACGTACTGCAGTATGGAGCAAGCGAGGGCGAAACCGCCTTGCGCGAAAAGATTGCAGTGGAGTTGTGCAAGCTCGGATTGCAGTGCGACATGGATCAAGTGCTGATCCTCTCAGGGTCGCAACAAGGCATTGATCTGGTGGCGAAGCTCTTTATCGATTCCGGTACGCCCGTTGCTGTCGAATCACCCACCTATCTGGCGGCGCTGCAAGTGTTCCGCTTCTTTGGTGCTGCCATGCGACCGTTCGATGTCGACGCACTCAACAAGGACTTGTTTGCACAACAGCCGCCCGCATTGGCTTACGCCATCCCTACGTTTCAGAATCCGACTGGGCATTGTTATTCCAATACACAACGGCAATTGCTGGCAGATGCCTGTGACACCGCTCAGGTTCCGTTGTTTGAAGACGATCCTTATCGTGATCTGTTTTATGAAACCTGCGACCGCAAGCCGGTGTGCGCATTGCTCAAGCGCAGTCCATGGATTTATCAAAGTTCGTTCTCGAAGTCCTTTGCGCCGGGTATTCGTTTAGGTTTTCTCGCGGCGTCCAAAGATTTGATCACGCCTTTAGTACGTCTCAAACAAGCTGCTGACTTGCATAGCAATCGCATCAGTCAGTGGTGGGCACTGCAATTTCTGGAAAGCAAGGATCGCTTCTCGCAACTACAGCAACTTGCGGCAACCTATAAAACCAAGCGCGACCGTTTTGATTCGTTGCTGCACAAATATTTCGATGACTTGGCAACCTGGGCGGCGCCATGCGGCGGTTTGTTTTTCTGGCTGACGTTGAAACACAAGATTGATACGCGCCAGCTATTGCCGCTGGCGATTGAGCAAGGCGTTGCTTTCATGCCGGGCGAACCGTTCTATCCAGAAGCAACTGATGCGAGTGGTACTCTGCGACTAAACTTCAGTCATGCAGGCATGGATCAAATGGAAACGGGTCTCGCTATATTATCTAAACTCATCAGATCAACACTGTAAATCACGGATGCTGCGCCGCTTCTCTTTCTTCTTTGCACACATGGCACTCTGGCGCATTGCGGCGCACTAATTGATCAAACAGCTGACGATGCTGTTGTGCGCGCGATTGCAAGTCAGCGGATTTGTTCTCACCACACAAATCAATCCAGCGAAGCTGGGTCATGTCATTACCCATGGCATTGAAGTACAGCACCGACCAGCAGGGTAATTGGTTCCATTGCCACGAAAGCATGTGTTGCGGATCAAAGCTGCTAATCACTCCGTCAATGGTCTCGCTGCTGTCATTCAGCTTTCTCTCGGCGTGGAAATTTCCGTTTGGCTTCAAGGTAAGTGATGCATTTGTATAGCCGATGTCGCGCAGTCCTTCGGCACTAGAGAACAGCACCCACGTCCTTTCAATTGGCAAATTAATAATGACATCTGTACTGACGCTGCTAGGTGATTCACACCAGGCTGGCGTAGTAAATAAACTCAATAACAACAACAGCTTCTTCATAACATTCATCGCTCAATCTTGAATTCCACATCGGCACTCTTGGCTTCACCAGCTTCGGTCTTTAACGTCCAGTGCTTGCTGACAGAGTAGCGCAATTTCAGCGTATTGATCGCCTGTGTCAACGAGATGCCATAACTGACGAACAAGCGTGGCGACAAAAACTTTCCCAGCACCAATGCAGATTGATTGTTTGAATCCGTTTCCACACCGACTTCCTCCAGTCCAATGCGTCTGCCCAGCTGTCCTGCCAGATAGCCACCGCCTTGCATGGCCAATGACGTTGTTGCGGATCGCACCGTAGTGGTTTCCTGACTCTGCAATTGATCCAATGGTTTGCCAACTACCAGATAAGAAACAATTTGCGTCTGCGACATGGAAGGATCGGAGTAAAACTCCAGCCGTGGATCGCGCAATACGCCGCGAACGTATACGCCCACGGTAAGATCACCAAGGTTCACATCGTTGATCACGCGTTCTGCCTGAATATCAAGGCCGGGATTATCAAGTGGCGTGTTATCAAACAATAAGCGTCCGCGCTTGATATCCAGCTTGCGGCCATAAGCTTCATAGTGACCATCGCTGACACCAAGCTCGCCACGACCGGATGCCGCTACGCCCGTGCGCAGGCGCGTATTCACTTCGCCGCTAAGCTGCGCCTGCAATCCCAGTCCATCAAAGCGAACATCATCACCGAGTTTCACATTCACACTGCTATTCACTCGC
>DATAHE010000560.1:0-5689 GCA_036263355.1 Steroidobacteraceae bacterium
AAAGCACAACGCGGCTCGCTTTATCTTTATTGCCGTTGGTTCACCTCAGCAGGAAATCCTGGCGCGTCACTTGCAACAGCGTGGCAACATTCACGGACTCGGTCTTTGTATCGGTGCATCCATCAATTTTCTGACGGGTGAAGAACGCCGCGCGCCGCGCTGGATGCAACGCGTCGGTCTGGAATGGTTCTATCGATTGATCCAGGATCCCAAGCGACTTGCGAAACGTTACCTGGTGCGCGGTCCGCGAATTTTTGCACTGCTTAAAAACTTCAACATCTCGTTACGCGACGACAATCAAAAATACTAACAGTGGCTATTAAGATGAACTGAAGACATTTCGATCTCAGCGACTGGCTGTAAAGAACGCGGACAGTGACACCGGAACCGATAGAACTCATTATCCGAATATCGGTCTTTACTTGGCGCGCACGTGCAGTTCTTGTCGACGATAGTTGATGGACAACGCTCCCAGTTGTCCCAGAACATCCATGCCGATCAGCAAAGTGGGTTTTTTATTCATGTCCCACACGTCAAATACCGCGAATTCACTGAAAAGAATCGCCGCATTGGTGATATCTGCAGCACCGAGTTTGATGCTGGGCACCAGCACCAATCGTCCGTTCTGCGTGTTATCGGTAATATCGATTACGCCGCCATCAATGCTGTACTTGTCTTTCTTCTGTTGCTGAATCGCCTTCAGCAGTGCCATGTTGCCCAGCGTTTGCGTACCGCCGGTATCAATGATGGCACGCACTGGAATGTGACCGACCATGCCGTCAACGACCACCAGTTTTTTGGATACCAGTGCAAACTTGATCATTGCGTACCATGATGAAGATGGCAAAGAACCACCATCTGCGATACGAATACGATCACGTACAAAATCTGCAAGGATTGATTTATCGTGCATGCCGTCCACGCCAAGGATTCCATCCAGTCCCGCCACCACGGCACCATCAATCACCGGCATTTTCAAGTCTTTCAGTTTTAGCGCACCCGCCTGCAATTCTTCTATCTCGACGACCGGCGCATTGATGCGGCCCATCACACCCTGCACTTCATATGACTTCGCATTGGTGAGATCCAGACCCAATCGGCTAACTGCTTTGGAAGTGAGCACCGAATGCGTCGCGCCGGTATCGAGCATCATGTAGAACGTGCCCTTATTGTTGATCGTTACCGGGACAACGATACGTCCAATGTGTCCTTCGCGTGTTGCGATGGCGTACTGTGCTTCGTTATCTTCAGACTGAACAACGACCGCTGCTTCGTCAACAACGCGGGGCGATGTTGTACTGCACCCAGCTGCGAACAGCGCAGGCAACAATAAATTGATGGAGAACACGCATCGGGAAAACGTGTTGTGCATTGACTTATATTTCGTGTACTGGAACATACCAGCTCACCTTCGTTATCGGCACATTGGGCAGTCTATTAAACAGGCAACTCGTTACCTGTTTACAAGTAATCGGGGCAGTTCGAGCGCTAATGAATCCGTAAGTTCAATCGACCAATCCGATCACCCTCAAACCGTGATCCACCTATCAATACCCGCCAGGCTGATTCAGCCTGCTTGCAGCCAGATCATACTCGCCATGCGACCGGTCTGACCATCGCGCCGGTACGAGAAAAACTGTGATGCATCAGTCACTGTGCATGCGGGCTCTGCGAATATGTCCGTTACGCCCAGATTGCCAAGCTCGTTACGGGCAAGTTGATACAAATCCGCCAACCAGCGCTGGTTCTGATTGCGTTTAAAGCAAGCTGCATTTGCTGCATCGCGAGCAACAAATACAGAACGCACTTCATCACCGACTTCGAATGTGTTGCAGCCGATGGCAGGTCCCAGCCACGCCAATAAATCTGTTGATGAACAATTCAATGCCTGAACAGTCTTCGCAAGCACTCCACCAGCCAGGCCACGCCATCCGGCATGCGCGGCGGCAACGCAAGTGCCTTGACGATTGCACAACAGCACAGGCAAACAATCAGCAGTCATCACCACACAGACTCTTTTTGCTTCTTGAGTAATGCACGCATCAGCCACCGGCGGCACTGGATAAGTGGCTGCATTGATCACTTCAATGCCATGCACTTGCTGCATCCAACAGGGTTCGTCGGGAAGACACAAGACTGATTTGACTAACTGGCGATTTTGATGGACCAGCGCGGGAATATCACCGACATGTAGCGCGAGGTTCAGCGTATCAAACGGGGCCTTGCTCACTCCGCCATGACGCAGCGTACTGAAAGCACGAACATTTGCAGGCGCAGGCCAATCGGGTTCAATCCATTCAATTGTATCGCGCGACATCTTCACGTCGCATGATCCTTAAGGTCTGACTCCAGCGCCTTGAGCAGTTGCTTCATATCCGCTGGCAATGCTGCTTTACAGCTGATTGCCTTGTGCGTAATAGGATGTGTGAATTCCAGTCTGGCTGCATGCAGTGCCTGACGTTGAAAGCCACGCAAGGTATTCGCGACTTTTTCATTCGCGCCTTTGGGAATCAACAATCGCTTGCCGTACACCACGTCGCCGACAATGGGATAGCCGACATGCGCCAGATGCACACGAATCTGGTGTGTACGTCCGGTCTCCAGTTGCAAACTGACATGTGAGTGAGCACGGAATCGTTTAATAACGCGGTAGTGTGTAATCGCTTCGCGACCGTTGGAGCGGATGCTCATCTTGATTCGATCAACCGGGTGCCGACCAATCGGCGCATCAATGGTGCCACCCGCAGTCATCACACCCACACAGACCGCTTCGTAATGCCGATTCACGTCATGCGCTTCAATCATCTCCGTCAATGCAGTGTGCGCGGGCAGCGTGCGTGCTATTACTAGCAGGCCACTGGTGTCTTTATCGATACGATGAACAATGCCGGCACGCGGCAACTGCGCCAGCTTTTTATCGTAGTGCAACAGGGCATTTTGCAAGGTGCCTGCCGGATTGCCTGCACCGGGATGAACGACCAGTCCCGGTGGTTTGTTCACCACCAGCAAGTGTTTGTCCTCGTGTATCAAATCCAGCTCAATCTCTTCCGGTTTCACGCGCTCATCCGCCACCATCACGGGCGTCACTAGCACCGTTTCATCACCCAGAACGATGTCGCGTGGACGCCATTGTTTGCCGTCAATCAAGGCGTGTCCGTCCTCGATCCAGGATTTCAACCGGGTGCGTGAATACTGTGGCAGCAAAGCGGCCAACGCCTGATCAAGCCGTTGTCCGGTGTATTCTTTAGGAATCGCTATCGAAATCGGTTTCAGTTTGCTTTTAGGCACAGGCGTCGCAAAGGTCAATTATTAGGCGGCGCAGTCTACAACGGCGACTCAAGCCTGCCTAACCTTCCGTGCTTTTAACGCACACGCGCAGGCTGCTGTGGGTATACTTGGCATCCATTTTTGCTCGTCCCTACTGAAATAATTAGTACTTACCATGTCGTCCCGAGCTTTCCGTTCCCTTTTCGTGTTGTTGATGGTAGTTGGCCTCGCCGGTCTTGGTGGCTGTGCCTCCATTTTTAACAAGACCCCAACCAACGCAGACGAATTGTACGATCAGGGCAAACGCCGCCTCGATGGTTCGGATTACGGACTGGCGATCAAAAGCTACGAATTACTGGTGACTCGCTTTCCGTTCACCAACGTCGCACGTCAGGCGCAACTGGATCTGATGTACGCCTATTACAAGAACGACAACCGCGAAAGCGCCATTGATCTTGCCGATCAATTTATCCGCGAAAACCCCGCTCATCCGCGCGTTGATTACGCTTATTACGTCAAAGGCCTCGCCAACTTCGATCCAGAGAGAAATTTCCTGGAACGCTGGTTCCGTGTCGACTTGAGCAAGCGCCCGCCTTCCAACTCACGTTCTTCATTCCAGGCCTTCCAGCAAATGCTGCAACGTTATCCTGACAGTCCTTACGCGGCAGATGCGCGCCAGCGAATGGTGTTCCTGCGCAATCGTCTGGCAACGTATGAGGTTTTTGTGGCCAATTACTATTTCCGTCGCGGTGCCTATGTTGCTGCATTGGACCGCGCCCGCTATGCAATTGAAAATTACGACGGCGCACCCGACATCAAACAGGCGCTGGAAATTTCGCGTGATGCCTATCTGCACATGGGAATGAAAGATCAGGCAGACAGGACCTCCGCCGTGCTGGCGCTCAACTTCCCTGTTGTAAAATAATCTCTCCGGGCCGCGGTCACGCGGTTACGGTAATATTTCGCTTCACGGGGATGGGGTTCCCCCGCTAACCGCCGCAAGGCTGATGACTCCTACCAACGCATACAGCGAAGCACTTGAGTGACCTCGCTGATCAACTGTCTTTCTTTGCATTGGGAGTCGTGATGAATTACTTGATCGTTTTTCTTGGCGCAGGCATCGGTGGCACCGTCCGTCATGGCTTTAATGTGTTCATCCCGCGCTGGATGGGATCTGGTTTTCCTTACCACACCCTGGTCATTAACGTACTTGGCTCACTCGTGATGGGCTTGCTCGCCGGCTATTTCGCCTTGAAAGGCGAAGCATCGCAACCATGGCGGCTATTCTTGATGACCGGCATCCTTGGCGGCTTCACTACGTTCTCTGCGTTTTCGCTGGATGCATCTGTACTCTACGAACGTGGCGACCTGATGTCCGCAGCAATATATGTGCTTGGATCGGTCGTCGTCTCCATCGTGGCATTGTTTGTTGGTCTGTACATGGTGCGAGCGGTGAGTTGAACTAAGAGAATATTCTTCTTCCTTTTGCTAAGGAACCACTGATTAATTAGGATATTTTTGTTGTGGCTAGGAAGCGCCGCACGGAGAACCGCAGTGCCGAGTGATATTCATAGGGGTCAATACAAGAGGATTCGAGCACGGAGCTGACAACGCCACAGCGAAAATAAACAATTAATCAGTGGTTCCCTAAAGATTGAAGATGACACACCATAAGTCCACCGTCTAACATTCACGTTTTAGCCAACTTCAATATTCTTGTGGATACACAGGACCTCTCTGCCCACACCCCCGCGATGCAGCAGTATCTGCGCCTCAAAGCACAGCATCCCGACGCACTGCTGTTCTATCGCATGGGCGATTTCTACGAACTGTTTTTCGATGATGCCAAACGCGCATCACGATTACTCGACATCACCTTGACTGCACGCGGTCAATCCGGTGGCAATCCCATTCCGATGGCGGGCGTGCCCTTTCACAGCATGGAACCTTATCTCGCACGATTAGTTCGTAAAGGCGAATCAGTGGCCATCTGCGAACAGATTGGTGACCCCGCAAAGTCCAAGGGCCCTGTAGAAAGACAAGTCGTTCGCATTGTCACCCCCGGTACGTTGACCGACGAAGCCTTGCTCGAAGAACGTCGCAGTAGCTTGTTGGCCGCGATGGTGAATGAAAGTGAAGGCTTTGGACTTGCATGGCTGGAACTCTCCAGTGGCCGTTTTCAAGTCTTGCAAGCGCAAGGTGATGAAGCACTACTGAGTGAACTGGAACGCTTGCGTCCTGCTGAGCTGTTGATCAGCGAGAATGCGTCTCAGCCTTCAGCGAATATTCACGCACGTGAACGGCCTGTATGGCATTTCGATTTTGATGCAGGACATCGTGCCTTGTGCGAACAGTTTGGCACTCGCGATCTGGCGGGATTTGGTTGTGATCAATTGCCATTAGCCATTCGCGCAGCGGGTGC
>DATAHE010000561.1:0-6601 GCA_036263355.1 Steroidobacteraceae bacterium
CTTGTCAGAGTGAGCTTACGAGGGCTTTGCAACCTGTGACGCGGTGTTGTTGATAAATCGCTCCAGTGTTCCAAAATCAACGGGCTTCACCAGATGCTCATTGAAGCCTGCGAGCAGTGCGCGCTCGCGGTCAGTGGATTGACCATACCCGGTAATCGCGACACAAACAGTATCAGGGCAACTGGTTTCACGTAGCTGTTTAACCAGTGTATAGCCGTCCATTTCCGGCAGACCAATATCCAGAAACGCAATATGCGGCTGACATTGTCCAGCGAGCTGCAAGGCTTGCTTGCCGTCGTGGGCAATCCATGTGCGATGACCAACTGCATCAAGCAGAATTGCGAGGCTCTTTGCGGCATCGTTATTATCGTCAGCAATTAATATTCGCAAGGAATTCATCGTTTCGCTGGACGCGCTCAACTGCACTTTCGCGTCAAAGACCGGCGCATCGGCAATGGGCAAGGTCACCGTAAACATGCTACCAATCTTTTCGATGCTTTCGGCTGTCACTGTGCCTGCATGCATTGAGACGAGACTATTAACCAACGCGAGCCCAATTCCCAATCCACCTTGCGAGCGGTCCAGCGTGCGTTCCGCTTGAGTAAACAAATCAAATACGCGTGGTAATAATTCAGCGGGAATACCGATGCCATTGTCGCGAATGGTCACGATCAATCTGGATTTTTCTATCTTTGCCTCAAGTTCAATAGACCCGCCATCATTGGTGTACTTGCATGCGTTGGTTAACAGATTCACGAATACCTGTTCAAGCCGGGCGCTGTCCGCATCAAGCCAGATGTTTTGTTCCGGCAGTAACACAGAAAGCGAATGGCGATGCTGATCAATCAGCGGACGAACGCTCTCGATAGAGCGCTCAAAAATTCCCTTGGCAGTAACACGCTCCATGTTCAATTTGATGCGACCGGTGCTGATGCGACTGACTTCCAGCAAATCATCGACGAGCCGCGCAAGCCTTGCCGTCTGGCGTTCAATAATTGCTCGTGCCTGTGTGAATACCGAGCTATCAGCGGGGACTGTGCGCAGGATATGTACGGCATTCGCAATGGGGGCTAAAGGATTTCGCAGCTCATGAGAAAGCATCGCCAGGAATTCATCTTTGCGGCGATCCGCTTCTTTCAACTCGTCTTCACGATCGCGCAACGCTTGTTCGATACGTCTGCGTTCGGTGATGTCGGCGACGGCAGCGACAAAGCCCATCACCACACCATTGATGTCGGTGTCTGGCACATACCAGCAATGAACAAAGCGTTCACCCCGGCCAGGTTCCAACAGCGTCATGTCGAACTCTACCTTATTGCCCTGGAGCACTGATTCAACGTGTGGCTTGATGACTGCGTATGCCTCTGCTCCAAGCACGTCGGAGATGTGACGACCTTTCAAATCAATCGCATTCATGCCAAAGCGTTGCGCATGAGGTTCATTGACAAACTGATAACGTGAGTGTTTATCACACTGCGCGATATACACCGGCGCGATGTTGGTGACCAGCGCCAGTTGCGATGCATGTTGTGCCAGTGCCTGTTCGGTACGCTTTCGGTCCGTGATATCGACCAGCATATTAATGCCACCGATGACTTTTCCCTTTGCGTCTTTCACTGGTGTGGGGAAGGGTGTGAACCAGCGACGCTCTCCATTGGGCCGTTCGAGAATGGCTTCGGCGTCGCGAATGCTGCGACCCTGTTTTAATGCTACTGCCATCGGACAGTCTTCATGGGCCAGCGGTGTGCCATCGGGTTGGTACAATTTCCAGCACACAGACCATCGATCCTTGCCGCGTTCCGGTGTACGTCCTGCGAGCAGAGCAGCGGCGGGGTTGAAGTGAGTTAATTGTCCCATGGCATCGGTGGTGTAAACCGCAGCTGGTAGTGCATCAATCATCTCGCGGAAATTAAGTTCGGTTGTGGCGAGCGCCAGTTCAGCCTGCTTGCGTGCCACGCTGAAAGAGACCTGTCGCGCAATAGAGAGGCAAAGATCGATTTGATCTGGTCCGAACTTGAACGGCGTGTCGAAGTAGGTCATGAACTTGCCGATGATTTTTCCATCGGAGACCAGCGGGATAAATGCCAAGGCGCGGATGCCCTCATGCTTGACAATCCGTTTCAGATCTTCATTCAACAATGTTGTTGTCTCTGCATCATCAATCGTAATTGGTGCGGGGTTAACGGAGTCCAGAGTCCAAGGGGAGTGTCCATCGACAGATTTTTGATACTCAGCTGACAAGCCGCGCGACGCTACAAAGCGCATGTACTTCGTCTCGTCGAACAGCAGGATGGAAGAGCGATGACATTGCAATGATGTCTCGATGGCAATCAATGCTGCATCATAAACATGCTGCAATGATGTGGCGCGTTGCAGCCGGTCAATCAGCAGGTAAAGCGTCTCTTTGATTTTTCCGTCTTCAATAGTGCCGGTGATATCGCGGGTGAAGCATCGTGTGTGAATGAACTTGCCATCTTCCCAGACTGCATTTGAGCTTACAGCACCGATTCGCATCGATCCGTTTTTGTGCCAGAGCCGTACTTCGCGAGATTCAATCGACTGACCACGCTGAAGTTGCTGCATCATACTGTCGAGTACGGCAGTGTTGACGTGAAACTTGGCAACAGGATGACCGATGTATTCATCTGGTTCATAGCCGAGCATGTTCAATTGAGTTCGATTCGCCCATTGAATGTTCCCCTTCGCATCCACGCAATGAATGCCGATGGGTGCTTCATCAAGCATTTCAGCGAACGAAATACTTGAAGACGTGTTTTTCTTGTTCTCCAGCGGGGAACCTGTTTCAAGCAGTAAATCCATAGGATCCCCAACACGGCAATGGTTTTGATTCCGGAATTATCGTCGTCCTTCCTGGACAAGTCTGTCGGAAACAGCCTACTTCAGAGGCGTGTTACAGAGGCTTCACTCTGAGAGGATGCATGACAACATTAAGAGCGTGTCCGTCAGTGACTTCTGACATTAACAGCATCAAAGCGCACTCGCTATGTGGTACATCTGGCGATTAAATACTGAGAGCGTTGCATCGGCATACCGAGAAGAAAAAATGATGTCAATCGCATCCTGCGCGAGTTCTTAGATGAGGAGTGGCAAACATGCAGGTGGCAGTTCAGTTCATCCCGTGGCGAATGCGTTGGTGTCTATTGCTGTTGACGATGGTTCTGCAAACAACACAGGCACAGACATCATTGCAATTGGTGTCCAGCAATCCTGTTAACAATGCCATTGGGGTTGATCGTGGTGCCGATATAATTCTCGTCTTCTCCGAAAACATAGATCCGCAATCCGTAACAGCGAGTCACGTGAAATTACGACATGGGGACCTAGCGGAATCAATCACCGTTGACGTTAGTGCAAATCAGCTTTCGATCCGGTCGACGCACCCATTGCAACCAGGGACAAGTTACATACTTGGCGTCAGTGGTTTGCAGAGTAGTGAGGGCGATCTTCTAGGCGCTGCGGTTTCAGTTGTTTTCACAACAATTGATGGTACCTGGCAGCCACCACAGCAAGTGACCACGGGTAGTCAATACCTGCAATCGAGCAAACTGGCGTTCAGCAAGCAGGATGGCACCGCAATGGTCGTATGGACAGAACATACTGGCACGTTGCGTACTGACCTGTTTGCAAGCCGCTATGCATCGGGCCAATGGAGCGCGCCTCAACTCGTGAACACCAATGCTCAAGGCGAAGTTTTTGATGCGTCGATTGCCACCGGTTCGGATGGAATGGCAGTTGCAGTGTGGGAAGAGTGTTATACCGATGACAGCGGAGGTATTCACTTCCGAATATGGGGCAATGTTTTTACTGTGTCGAATGGTTGGGCAATGCCACAGCCAATCAGCAATGAGGCGGCGCAAGGTGGCTTCAGTCCGCAGGTGGCAATGTCGACTAACGGAAAGGTGCTTGCACTCTGGTATCAGTACGACCACGGCACCGGCCGCATATTCTCAAGCCGCTACAACGCACAAGAAGGCTGGAGCGAGGCGACGACAATTGATGCCGTGAGCAAGGCTCCGGGCTCTTTTAATCCGCATATCGCCTTCGACAACAAAGGCAATGCGTATGCAGTGTGGCAACAATGGTGGCATGGGGTCACGTTGATCTGGGCAAATCGCTATGTAGCTGGCCGCAGCTGGATCGCGCCGCAAATTATTCAGACAGATAAAACAACCAATTCGGACGCATCACAATTGGCGTTTGATGCCAACGGCAATGCAGTGGCTGTATGGACGCAATCCGGTCAGGTGTTCACATCACGCTACGCGCTGGATCAAGGTTGGAGTGCATCCACGGCAATCAGTAATGGTATTGAGGGCTATCAACCCACTGTTTCTGTTAATGGCAGTGGTGACGCCTTTGCCGCCTGGACTCAAGTTGTGGTCACAGGCACCGATGAGCATGGCATTCCTCATACCAGAGGAATCAATTGGGTAAACAACTTCACGACGAATGGCGGGTGGCAGACACCCACATTGCTACAAGACGCCAATGGCTTTAACTCCGGTGATGTATCACTCGCATCCGATGACGCCGGTAATGCGCTTGCCATATGGAGCGAATCCAACGGCAGCTTCTATCGTATATATACCAATCGTTATCAGGCTAACGTTGGATGGGTGCGACGCAAAGTCATTGATACCACCAACACGGTTGCCGCAACCAATCCGCACGTCGTAGTCGATGCGAATGGAAGTGCATTGGCGGTATGGGAACAAGTCGATGCAGCAGGCAATGTCGGAATATGGTCAAGCCGCTTTGAGTAGAATTACTTCGAAGAGTTTATTTTGAACGATACGGCGTCAGACGGTTGGTGCTTTTATCGCTGCCAGATGTGTCAGCATAGTTAGCGGATAGCGCGTGCCAGCCAAGTAGTCATCGATGCATTTCGTCACCATCGGGCTGCGTAACTGCGACTGCTTCTGATCCAGCTCATCACGTGAAAGCCAAAGTGCCCGCTTGATACCATGATCCAGCGGACGATCAGCATCGTGGTCGGTGACTTTGCCGCAGAACGTCACTCGCAGGAAACTCACATTGCGTTCGGGATGCTGCCAGAGATAAATGCCCGTTACTGAATCGGGCACAAATGTCCACGCCGTTTCTTCCAGCGTTTCGCGAATGACGGCCGCAGTAAAACTTTCGTTTACTTCCAGATGACCAGCAGGCTGGTTAAACACCAGACGATGGCCAACATGTTCTTCTACCATCAGGAAGCGGCCTTCATTCTCGATGATGGCCGCAACGGTGACATCAGGCTTCCAGGTCATTCGATCAAATCTTCCGTGCGAGGTCGGCAGCAAGACCGATGTAATTGGCAGGCGTTAGCTTCAGCAAGGACTGCTTCGCATCCTCTGGAATGGTGAGTTTCTGGATAAACTCCTTAAGCCGTGTCGCGTCCAGTCGCTGGCCGCGTGTCAAATCCTTCAGTTGTTCATAGGCATTCTCAACGCCATAGCGACGCATCACGGTTTGAATGGGTTCGGCGAGCAACTCCCAGTTGATATCCAGATCTTCGAGCATTCGGGCAGCATTGATATCGATACGATCCAGTCCCCGGTTGACGGACTTCCAGGCGATCAGGCTGTGGGCTACGGCGACGCCAATGTTGCGGAGCACGGTAGAGTCGGTGAGGTCGCGCTGCCACCTCGATACTGGAAGCTTGTCGGCAAGAAAGCGCAGCAAGGCATTGGCCAAACTCAAATTTCCTTCGCCGTTTTCAAAGTCGATAGGGTTCACCTTATGTGGCATGGTGGAGGAACCGGTCTCGCCAGCAACCACCTTTTGCTTGAAGTAGCCCAGCGAAATGTAGCCCCAGGTATCGCGACAGAAGTCGATAAGCACGGTGTTGAGGCCTGCCAACGCGTCAAAATATTCCGCGTTCCAGTCATGCGGTTCGATTTGCGTGGTGTATGGATTCCAGGTCAAATTGATTGATTCAACAAAGGCTTGGCTGAGCTTTGCCCAATCAACTTGAGGATAAGCCACCGCGTGCGCGTTGAAATTACCCACCGCGCCATTGATCTTGCCACGAATGGCAACCTTGGCTAGTCGGTCCATTTGTAATTGCAGACGATAGACCACGTTCGCCAGCTCTTTGCCCAGCGTGCTGGGAGTGGCGGGCTGTCCGTGCGTGCGACACATCATTGGCTGTTCAGCATGTTGATGAGCCAAGTCACGCAAGCGATTGATCAGCTTGGAGATAGTGGGCAACAAAACTGCATCCCGTGCTTCCTTCAGCATCAACGCATAGCTGAGGTTGTTAATGTCTTCGGAGGTGCAGGCAAAGTGAACAAACTCGCGCCGTGCCTTGCCTTCGGGAAACGCATCGAGCCGTGCCTTCACCAAGTACTCAACCGCCTTCACGTCGTGGTTGGTGGTGCGTTCGTACTCTTTCACTTTGGCAGCATCATCGATGCTGATACCGGCAGCCAGTTCGTCCAGCACTTTCAATGCGGCGACAGAAATTCCTTGCAGCTCATTGATACCCGGCTCAGCGGCCAGCGCCTTGAACCACAATGCTTCCACGCGCACTCGCTGGCGGATCAAGCCATATTCACTGAACAGGTTACGCAGCTCATTG
>DATAHE010000562.1:0-5094 GCA_036263355.1 Steroidobacteraceae bacterium
GCAATGAAGGACCGAAAGAAGTCTGCATAGCAGGGCAATTCGTCCGACGCCAAAAAAGTGGCGGGACTACCGTCGTTACTAACATCACGTGAGATGATTGCTAGTCAATCGTGAAGCAAGGAGATCGATATGGCACTTAAACGAATGGACAACGTGCTCATCGTTGTTGACGATCTTGAAGCCGTAAAGACTTTCTTTATCGAACTGGGCCTTACGCTTGAAGGAGAATCTACAGTCGAAGGGCCCCTGATCGGAAAATTGATTGGACTAAAGGATGTCCGCGCTACGCTGGCAATGTTGCGAACACCTGACGGGCAGGGTATTGAGCTGGACAAGTTTCACACACCTGAGCCGATCAGATTTGGTCCGGTTGATGCACCAGTGAATACACTGGGTATCCGCCGCGTCATGTTTTCGGTTGATAACATCGATGCGATGGTTGCTAACGTGTGCGCTCGCGGCGCAACGCTGATCGGTGAAATGAATTACGAGAACTCGTATCGACTGGCCTACATTCGCGGGCCGGAAGGTATCATCGTTGCCCTGGCGCAGCAGCTCAGCTGAGATTCCCTGGTAAGACCAGGGAATCCTTCAGTGACGTATTTAAGTACAGGAATTAATTGAAACTGCACCCATGTGAAGATACGCAGCTGCCATAGCATTGAATCGGATTGAAACTACCAGCCCCTTTGGTGTTGCAGATCGACGCACAAAGACTACGAACTTGTACGCAGCTCATCGCAGCAGGAAAGATGGAGGCAACTGTTGCGGTGCGTGCATTGTTGGCAGCATCCGAGTTGAAACCCGTTACCGCTCCAAGCATTAGTAAAGATGCAAGAACTATTTTTTTCATGACGAAACTCCAAAGAATTGTTGATTGATAAGATGCCCTTTGTCCAGATCAGGACTACTCATTACAATTAAGACGTGATTAACTAGAGAAATACGACATCGAGCCCTCAACAATTTACCTTTCTGCAGAGCTCCGTATGGGCCGTTACCGAAAATCTATTAAACGGGCATTGCCCCTTTCACTGATGGTCATCTTATGAAATTCAGTGTAGTAACACTTCTTTCGCTTACCATGCTTGGCATGGTAAACACGGCGTGCTCGCGTTCCGAGCAAACACCCGAGCACGCCAAAGAAATTTGTACTGGTCAGTTTCCCATGACTGATCAAGGTGATATCAACGCGGTATTACCGACGGATTCTGGCATGCATGGGCTATGGAACCCTCATGCATTCAAGAGCGTTTGTTCGCAGGGCGAGTGGGAAAAGTTGTTCGTTGAGAATCGCAATATCGAAGCGTCCATCAAGGCGGGAATCTTCGTTCCTATGTATGTACATTCAGATGGTTCGCCGCTGATTCATGTTCGCATTGCTCGCAACGATACAAAGGCCGCTCTGTTGGCTAACGAGATGAAATACGTCAACAAAAAATCCGATGCGTACCTGTTCGTGTCCACAGGCGCTCTTGCGGTTAGTGGTATCGAATACATCGGTCGCCTGGCGCCCATGGCATCCAGGATAACACCACTTGCAGCTGGACGATGGTCCGTGCAAGTCATTGAGTTGAACGCGCCGCATGATCCGGATGGGAAGGCATCTTCGGGCATTCCAGACATGGTGGTGCTGGTAAATCCGGAGTCGTCGCCTGCGACGAAGTACCGTCAATCTGTCGAAACGTTTGATTGATTGCTGTTATGGTTATTGAAACACATTGTCCCGGCTGTGGTGTTCTGCTTCCAGAGGTTGAAGGGCCCTCGCATCGCTACATGCATTCGTCGCCTGCATGTTGGCAGGCATTCGGGCAAATTCTTGAACGCGAGTACAGTAGACCAGAGCTATTCGAAGTTCATCGTCTATGCGTTGACTCCTATGCGGTTCAACACCCGGGTTCTACATCGCGACAGGCAATTCAATCCGTGGGCTTGCATCTTGTTCGTCTGTGCTGGTTTCTTGAGCGGGGGCTCAGTGCGACTGATGCAAATGATGCCCTGCTTAACGCAACGAAGCACAAGGCGGATATGACATGGTTAAAACCACCAGAATCCTTAGGTGACGTCAACGTAAAAGTGGTGCTCGCTGCAGAGGGTGTCGAGCAGCACAAAGCCGCAGTTCGTGCCTGGGCAGACTCAGCATGGAAAGCATGGTCATCTCATCACGATGTCATACGACGTTGGGCAGATACCGCATAACTTCGCGACCTTATTTTAACTGAGGATTTCTATGATGCTTGCACCACTGATATGTGTCAGCGATGTTGAAGAAAGCAGTCGCTGGTATCAAAAACTGCTTGGGCTTGTCAGTGGGCATGGAGGTAAAGAGTATGAGCGGTTAAACAGCGACGATGGGCTTGTATTGCAATTGCACAAGTGGGAAGTAGAACATCATCACGGGCCGCTCGGCGATCCCGAATCGAAGCCATATGGTAACGGTGTGGTGTTATGGTTCGAACTGCAAGACTTCAACCAAGCAGTAGAACGAGCTACTGCAATGAAGGTTGAGGTTATTAGGCCCGAACGCTTAAGTGAAAACGGAAACTGGGAGTTCTGGATTCGCGATCTCGAAGGATACATGGTTGTGCTTACCAGTCCGCTTCCTTGATAGCACGACGGAATAACATGATCCACATGTTGGTTCGCGAGAACGCCATTCGCAGATGCTGACTGGCTGCGGCAACAACCAGTCACATCGCATGGCTTGTGCTACTGGTAATGCGCAGCCATTACGTCCGCTGTGCCAGATGCATTGTTCTGCCACCAACTCACGGTAGCGCTGCCGCTGGTGTCCAGCCGCAATTCTTCCAGTCCTGCACCCAAAGTATCATTCGTATCTACTGCTATCGGTGCTTGCCACCCATAGTTATAGAGGTAACGTTTGGCAAAAATTCTGTTGATCCCCTTGCTTGCTTGCGTCCATGCGACAAATGCATTGCCAGTGGCGTCCGCAACGATTTGTGCGTCGCTAACTCCTGAGGTTTGGCCTGCGAACAGAGGATGCTTGGAAGTCCATGAGTTTTGTGAAGGTACAAATTGTCTGACTCCATCCGCGAAGACGGCAATGGCACGACCATTATCCGGTAGTACGATGTTGAGTGCAGGTTGGAACTCATCTGCTACAAGATGCGGAGTACTTAAGTTTCCACTACTGTCGCCGCGTACATAATTTAAACCATCGAAGTCAGGCCAAATTATCATCGCTTCGCCTTGGTGATTAACGGCCAATGCGTGTTGCCACGCTTGGTTATTCGGTTGGTATGGGCCGGCGGGCTGAGGTGTGTTCCAACCTGTATTGAGCGTGTAATGCGCTATCATGGGCGGCTGAGTGTATGGCAGGCCACCGACGGACCATACCGCGTAGCCATTACCTGCATCATCCATTCGCAGTTCGATGTCGTTATCACCGCCCACGATCGAGTTGCCACTGTCGTCTAATACGGTTGGTCCTGTCCATCCGTTCACCCGGGTATAACGGCTTGCCACAATCGTTTGTAACTCATGGTAACCGCAACATTGATAACGCCCCCAGACCGCCAGTGCATTGCCTGCATGATCAAATACGATGTGCAGTCCTGATCCGCTGTTTTCACCGGCTTCGCTATAGACATCGTCAAGGTTCTGCGGTGTGCCCCATCCAGCCCACGACCCTGTACCGGCGAGGAAACGACTTACGCGGAGAAGTTCAGCATAAGGTGGTCCAGTCCTTTGTACCACCCAGCTTGCCATCGCATTGCCATCATCATCAATGAACACGTTAAGGTCATAGATGCCGTAGGGATAGCTCTTGACCAATGCTGGAGCCTCAGCAGGTTTGCCTGGCAATTGACGTACGGCCCAGATGTCATCACCTCCGGATGCATTTGTTTGTAGCCATAGTATGAACCGCACACCTTTCGCATTAGAGCGCGTCACCACATTCCATTGACCTGCTGCTAAAGAGTAGAGAAGTTGCGGTGGCTGCCATTCTCCATCTTGAGTCTTGAAATTAATTATCAATGGCGATCCAGCTTGCGCGCCATCAGTGCTCAACACTGACGGTGCAGTCAATGTGTAGTTTGTCCAAGGCAACAATGGAGTTTTTGGACGTATCGAGACGACAGCACCAGAGACGGACACCAATACCGGTTGTATACCCGTGGCACTCTGCAACTTGACGTCCGTGCTACTTATCGAATTGGGAGGCACTGCGCCGGAATAGGTCACTGTCATCGCGTCGGTACGAGAGAAGGAAGAACCGTTGAAAGGATCGCTCTTTATATATGCTACGGTTGCAGCCTGAGTTAAAGTGGTTACGCACAAGAGTATTATCGCGCTAGCGAATCGAAGAGTGGACCTGAGCATCACGGTTCTCCTGATAGTGTGGTCAGTAAAACCGGAGCCGTAAGCTGTCCATCGAAAGCACTTGGTTCGGTTGCGTACTGTGGCGCTTGACGGATGAATAATATTTAATCGATGCGCCAATACCACGACAACACAGATGATTCGCTTGCCCGACAAGTCTGACAAAGATGAGTGCCGCGAGCGCTTCAGCCGTTACCATCACAGTGACACGTAATGATGTCGGAACTGCGAACCACACCGGTATTGCTGGTTCCGAAACAATGATCCGTAAAGATCGCTGTAGTCTGACTGCAATGCTGTCGATATAAAAGTGTCAAAAATTGACGGTGCGATCGATTTATTCAAAGCAATTTGTGTAGGTGGGTCAACTATGATCCGAGCATCCGTACACAGGCACTGTTATTTCAAGAATTGACTGGAGTGATCAACGTGAAACGAACGACATGGGTTGGCGTATCGATCGCCTTAGGTGCTATTGCCGTTGGATCCTGGAGCACGATGGCACTCCGTCAGCGCACTGGATCAACCGACGACCCGCCGGAACCATCACATTGTATAAGCGATGCTTCTGTTGCCATTGAGGATCAGCCAACTTCCGTGGTCCTTGGGCAAGCAAGCAAGATTCACTGGTCAGTTCAATTGCCAAGCGGATGCGCAAATGTACACGTCCGTCTCAATGGACAATCGGTTCCGCGAACAGGCGATGAGTCAGTTACACCATCGCGCACGTCTACATTTACTCTCGCTGTC
>DATAHE010000563.1:0-2369 GCA_036263355.1 Steroidobacteraceae bacterium
CGGGTGCTACCGCCGCACAAATGCTACATTCAAAATCGCCATACTCAATGACAACAACAGGCGCCTTCGCATCACCTCTGAAGTGATCTGTCGCTGTGACGGGTGCGGCCAGAGTTGGTGCGGGATGGTGATGATTCATAAATTGATGCTCCTTAACTACTAAGTAAAGGTCGATTGAGTCTCTGTATCTGTATCCGTTCACCCCGAGCTTGTCGAAGGGTTCCTGGTTTTAAGCGAAGAATTAAGAACTCTTCGATCCTTCGACGAGCTCAGGACAGGCGCAGCTCAGCGGGCGAACGGACCTTAAGATTGCAAAATCAAAGTCGTTCAAGCAATGCCGCCGTTAGCGTTTGCTCATCCCAACTATCGTCATATCGCTCACCATCAATAAAGAACGCCGGTGTGCCGTTAACACTACTGCGAACACCGCCGGTAAAGTCGCGCTTTACATGGGCCTGGTGCTTGCGTGTTTTCAGATCGTCTTCGAACTGCTTTATATCCAGCTTTAGATTGTGCGCCAGTTGCAACAGCAATTCGGGACCTAAGCTTGCCTGATGTTCATAGATACCATCGTGCATCTCCCAGAATTTGCCTTGCGCTGCGGCCGCTTCCGCAGCCTCTGCTGCCAACTCCGCAAAGGGGTGCACCTGGTTTAGCGGCATATTGCGAAATACAAAACGTAACTGCGCACCCAAGCGGTGCTGAATAGCCTTGATGATGGGATATGCACGTCCACAATGTGGACATTGATAATCACCATATTCAACCAGCGTTAGTGGCGCATTGCTTGGGCCCTGAACGTGATCGTCTTTGCCAACAGGAATGTACAGGCTCATGATGACTTCTCCGCAAAACTTTCCAGCGCCGTCAGGATACCGTCAGCACCGGGGTTAATACCCATTGGTGAAACGTAACTCCATTTAATGACACCGGCTGAATCCAGAACGAACAGCGCACGCTCAGCAACACCTTCGTGTGCTGCATAAACACCGTAGCTTCGCGCCACCGCACCTTTGGGCTCAAAATCTGATAGCAGCGTTAATTGATAGTGACGATCCGCAGCGAACGCTGCATGACACCAGGGTCCATCAACCGAGATCGCCAGTAGTGTTGCGTTGAATGCAGCGAATTCATCGCCCAATTCGTTATAAAGCGCCAGTTGATCTCCACATACTGGACTCCAGTCCGCCGGATAAAATACCAGGATGACGGGCTTGCCTCGAAATTCATGCAGCGCTGTCTTTCGATCCGGTGCACTCGGCAAGGTAAAGTCGGGAGCGACAGTTCCAGCAGGGAGAATGTTCATGATGTGAAGACCAGAGATTGGGTGTGCCGATCGCATTCACAATTGCGCAGTCATGATTGCGAATTCGTCCTTTGAAAGTCGTCCTCGAAAATCGCCGAGCTACTATAAACCCTGTGCAAATTATTGCCACATTGATTACGCTATGCGCCGTCATCAACTCGGCAACTCACACCGTTCAAAAGTTTAGTGGTGCGTCACGATCAACAATGGTGCGTGATTGGATCGATTGGCACCCTTAGTCATCAATTTCTGCGAACACCGAGACGATACGAGCAAATAGAATACGACACCCTACATGAAGACAACGGTGCCGGTGTACAGATGTTCGGGTCAGATTCTAGCTATTAGCCATCGCGCCTGCGGCCCAAGCTGTGAATGTGCAAACAACAGTGGCGCTGATGCGTAATTCAACTTGATACTTGAACATCGGCGGAGCTTGTTAGGTTTAGAACTTCACTGCTCCGCTGATTTTGTTGACTGAGGAATGCTTCGACAAGCTCAGCACGAACGGCTTTGGTGGCCATTTTTTGGAATTAAGAAAAGCTAGAAATTATTCAACTGGATTCCCGCCTTCGCGGGAATGACTCGGTGCAGCTTATTAGCGTCAATCAGTGATAGTCACAATCAACAACGGTGCACTGATCGCTTGTCTGTACTTCGCAATGTGCTCATTGCAGCCTGCCTGGCTGCTTGTTATGGTCAAGCAGTCATTGATCAGGTCATTGCGAATAATCTGACCCAAAGTTGAGCACTCAATGACAACTGGCATCACCCGTCACGAAAACAATTAAGCGTTGGTGGCATTGAACCTGTGCGTCTTCTTTTACAAAGACTCCAGACTCAAGATGTTACCGAATGACAAATGAAGAGAAGATCCATGAACATCGTTCGCATCACACACATTGCCATTGCATTCATCGTTCTAGGTGCGTGCAGTCAATCGAGCCCTCCGCCGCCACCACCACCCGTGTCTGTCGAGCCGCGTCCCGATCCAGAACCTGGAAATGCAACAAATAGCGAGACCAATGTGGATACGCCGGATACAAGCGGTGCGCTTCCACCG
>DATAHE010000564.1:0-2652 GCA_036263355.1 Steroidobacteraceae bacterium
TTGACAGCACGGGCTGACGATTTTCTACATAGTTCTTGGCGTCAATGATGTACAAATCACCGCCAAATTCAGTTCCGGTATCGGGGCGAACCAGCGTCAAAATACCACCGTTCTCCATTTCACGAGCCTGTACAAACTCGATGTTGGGATAGGTGATGGCATTGTTATTCGCAAGGTCAATGTCCGCGACGGTGGCGTGACTCTGGGCACCATAAAGCAGCTGTGTATTAGTGCCATCGGGGTTGGTGGTGTAGAGGTGGATACCATTTCTGCCAGGCGCATGATCCCAGCGACTAAACATGATGCGGCCATCGCTCAATACGGTGGGATTGATATCGTGGCTCTGATTGAAAGTGATTTGCTGGATGTTGGTGCCATCACCATTCATCACATGCAACACAAACGAAGCTTCATGCCGGTTTTCATCCTGCGCTTCAAACTGTGGTTTGCCTTCATCCAGCAATACTGCTTTGGATTCACGTTGGCGCGTGGATGAGAAAAGGATGTGTCCATCGGGCAAGTAGTGTGGAGATACATCCTGGCCTGCATCGGCGGTAGGATCGTCGGTAATGACGCGATGCAGATCGTCTTTAGCAATTTCGTATTCCCAGATATTCCAGGTGGGTGGATCTTTGGGATCCTGATTGTTTCGCAATGGACCACGCATGGCGAAGATGACCTTCTTGCCATCTGCAGAGACATCCACATCCCGGAGCGCCCACACTTCAGTTGGTGCTTTTCGCACGCGGGCGGTGATGTTGTATTCATTGGCGGTTGTTGTTGCGCGGTCACGCATGAATAAGTCGGCGTTCTGTCCGCACACTCGATCTTGCCCACCGATGCGACAAATGTTCTGGTGACGAATGTCGTCATCCGCAGCAGGATTGGTCATCGTGGCGACGAAATTGGGATTGGTCTGCTTCACATAGAAAATAGGAAAATCAGCTGCTTTAGTGGTTGAGTTGCCTACCTGCCCGGAACCAATCCGTATCTTGTCATTGCCATTACTGGTGCCGCATCCACCTAGTAATGCTGTCAGCGAAATACATAGCGCCGAAGCAATGGTCAGTCTGATGAAGGAATGGGGGATTGTGCGCATAGTTGTTGTCATTGCGATGTTCTCGCAGTGATTCCTGAGTATCTAAATGGGGTACGCACGTTTAAGCCATATTACGTAAGTCACAAGTCTGCACATCATCAATGCACTTGATGTCTCAATCCGTTAACGATTTCACAGAAGCAGTGTGTATACATGCGTTCTCATGCGCCGACTGTTCTCAACAGCGCCGGTTAAATGCGCAGATCGTGTACCGGGATCACATCCAAATCACTATGCAAAGGCCTCAGACCAGCAACTTTAGCTCCCACGTGCGGGCTGATGCGAAGACTAATGTCGCTAGCCTGAGTGTCGCAGTTGTCTCTATGAGGCGACGTAGGGTTGGTGAGACAGTTAAATCTGACAAAGCCGGTTCGTATAGTGCAGCCTGCCTGGCATAGCTTTTAGAGCAAACGTACTTATGAAGACCAAATCGGGATCTGGAAATATGTTCATTCGACGCAATACCGTGTTAGCGGGATTGATCGTCGGTGTACTGAGCGTCGGTGTGCAATCAACTGCATCCGCGAGCAGTTCATCGGCCACCCGCGATCAAGTTAAACGCATTCATGATCGTCTGACCGGAACGCCGGCCTCTGATGCATGGATCACGGCTAATACGGGTAAAGATGCATTGACCGTTGCGAAGCAGGCCATTGATCCTGCCGATACGGAGTCATCTGGTTTCTATAACGTCACGTTGAAAAACTTCGCCATGCCGTGGACTAATCGTGACCAGACGGTGTTCGCGCCATTGAATGATTACGTCGCTACTGTTATCGGTATGGTTCGCGATAATGTGCCTTTCAATACGGCGTTATCAGCCGATATTCTTTATACAGCAGGCGGCGGTGCGCCAGCTTATTCAAATACCGATAACAACAGTTACCAGTATCTGGAAGATAACAATGTGGACATGCGTTCCACCTCAAATCTGACGCAGCAGAAGCAATCAGCCGTAACAGGTCTTCCTGTTGCGGGCGTGGCTGGTTTGATTACCACCCGCAAGGCAGCAGAAGCGTTTTTTATCGCCGGTACTAATCGCGCGATGTTCCGTTTTACGTTGATGAATCATCTGTGTCATGACATGGAGCAGGTGCAGGAAACCTCACGTGCACCAGATCGTATTCGACAAGACGTGAGCCGCAGCCCCGGTGGTGATAGCCGTGGTTTCTTAAATGGTTGTATCGGATGCCATAGCGGAATGGATCCAATGGCGCAAGCGTTTGCGTATTATAACTTCGACGAGACCCAGGGAAAACTGGTGTATGCGCCAGGCCAGGTTGAGGCGAAGTACGGAATCAATTCTGACAATTTCAAACCCGGCTACGTCACGCCGGATGATCATTGGGACAACCGTTGGCGCGAAGGGCCAAACAAGGCGCTTGGTTTCAGCAGCTCTGTTCAGCCTAGTGGCAACGGCGCTTCTTCATTGGGTGTTGAGCTGGGCAACAGCAATGCGTTTGCGCAATGTCAGGTAGAAAAAGTATTCAAGGCCGTGTGTTTCCGTCCCCCGGGCAATGGTGCAGATCGCGGTGCAGTCCGCAATATCACGG
>DATAHE010000565.1:0-11043 GCA_036263355.1 Steroidobacteraceae bacterium
GGTTGATGATCCTGAAAAATCGGGGCGAGATATACTCAAGTTTATTGATTTGCCGTGGGATGACAATCTTTTAAACTTTCACAACGTGAATCGTACGGTTCTTACGGCCAGTAAGTGGCAGGTAAGACAGAAGATAAACAAGAATGCTGTTGAGAGATGGCGTAACTACGAAAAATTTATCGGTCCGCTTCTGCAGTTAACTGAATAACATTCCTGCTAACGCGGCTCTTTTATTGCGAGCTTTGCACCCACATGCATTTGATTTCGTTTTTTCGCCAGGTCCATTTGCTTCTGTCGCTCCATCAATCCAGCTTTCTTTGTATCGCTTTTTTGATTAAAACAATGCGGACAACTGACACCTTCGACGAAGTGAGGTGATTTTTTATCCTCATCGGAAATAGGATAGCGACAGGACCGGCATAGATCATGTTCGCCAAGCTTAAGCCCATGGCCAACGGCAACACGCTCATCAAATACAAAGCATTCACCCTCCCATAGACTTTGCTGTTCCGGAACCACTTCAAGGTATTTAAGGATTCCACCTTGAAGGTGATAGACCTCATCAAAGCCTTCCTTGCGCATGAATGCAGTCGACTTTTCACAGCGAATACCGCCGGTGCAGAACATCGCGACCTTAGGTTTCTTTTCCAGAGATTTCTGTTGACGAATCCATTCTGGAAAATCACGAAAGGTCTTGATGTTGGGATTGATGGCGTTTTTGAACGTGCCAATCTCTACTTCGTAATCATTACGTGTGTCGATGACGACGACATCCGGATCGCTGATCAGCTTGTTCCAGTCTTCAGGCATGACGTAAGTTCCTGCCATCTTGTTTGGGTTGATATCTTCCACACCCATGGTCACGATTTCTTTCTTCAGGCGTACCTTCATGCGATAGAAGGGCATGGACTTGGCATAGGATTCTTTGTGTTCAAGGTCTTTGAAACGAACATCACTGCGCAGATAGTTAAGCAGTGCATCAATACCCTGACGCGGCCCCGCTATGGTGCCATTGATTCCTTCAGAAGCAAGCAGCAATGTACCTTTGACACCATGTTGTTCACAACAGGTGAGCAGGGCTTCTTTCAATGCCTTGTAGTCAGGCAGATCGACGAACTTATACAGGGCTGCGACAACAATACTCATCCCGGCATTTTACGCGATTGACTCACGTAACGGGAAGTCTCGTCCGGGTTATGTATTGTGTCTTCCTAAGTGATACTCCTTATTTTCTACGTTTGGCGGCTGGCTACAGCAGCAGCTTACCGCATGCGGATATCAGCATGTTCACCCATATTGCGCGGCTGGGTTCCGGTCATCGCTGCCTTTGCCATCTTGAATAGCTGAACGATCTTGCTGTCTTTGACGTCCCAGTAACTGGCGCTGATGATTCTGACCTTTACCAGTGCGAGATCAGGATCATTTGGTCCGGTGGGGAACCATGCTTCCGCCATCTTTGACCACAATTGCTGAGCTTTTGCAGTGTCGTTTACTATAGTCGCGATACCCGACACTGAAACATAACTATCGCTTGATGGATCTGCATAGGAAACGTTAACAACCGGGTCATCTTCAATATTATTCACCGGATCACTGCGTAGAGACATGAAGAACCAAAGACTGTTTTCTTCATCAATGGTCTTGTTCTGGGTTGTCATAGGCCAGGCATGCAAGTGCCCGTTCTCGTCCTGCGATGTGAACATTGCGAAGCGAATGTCTTTGATCAATGACCAAAGCCGGTCTCGCTGTTCTGCGCGGTTTTCTGAATAGGCTGTTGAATCCAGATGGTCCTGCATGACTGATTACCTCTTGAAATAGAGCAACGGTTGCCGCCTGATGAACTCATTGCACAAGAAGTAATGATGAATGGTGATCAGTCAATCACGCAGAAGGACGTAGGACGACAGTGGTGCTGGAAGAATACTCGCCTGGCTTTGAGCATCGGTAAAGCGGCGGGGCGATTCGTGCTCACTCCAATGATCAACGACAATGTACATGTAGCCTCAAGGCGGTGGGCTACATGGCCGACCAGTAACCCACCCTACATCGGAATCGAAACAGCGTTTACTTCTTCTTGATTTTATTGTTCGGTGATGGTGTCTCAATAGTGACTGGTTTGGTAATACCATCCAGCAATTGTTCCACTGCATTGAAACGCGCCTCAACCTCACTCAGCGGCAAAGTGAATTTCACCTTGTTTGATCCCTCAAATCGATGTGTCCGCATATTGCGTTGAATGAATAGAATCAGACTAGTTGGATCCAGGTTGGTCTCATTACCAAACAAGATGTAGCCGCCGTTGTCGTGCGCATCGAGTTTCTTGATACCGAGCAATTTAGCGCGCAGTTTGAAGTCAGCGATGCGAAACAAATTCTTGGCTGGATCAGGCAGCAAGCCAAAGCGATCAATCATTTCAACTTGCAATTCGCGCAAAGCTTCCAGCGATTCGGCTGCAGCAATGCGTTTGTACAACATCAGTCGCATGTGCACATCGGGCATGTAGTCATTAGGCAATAAAGAAGGAACATGCAAATCAACCTCGGGACCGCGATGAATAGGTTGATCAAGATCAACGATCTTGCCTTGCTTTAATGCCGTGACTGCACGTTCCAGCATTTCCATATACATCGCGAAACCGATTTCATGTATCTGACCGCTTTGCTCTTCGCCCAGGAGTTCGCCAGCACCGCGAATTTCCAGATCGTGTGTGGCGAGGGTAAAGCCTGCACCCAGATCTTCCAGTGATTCAATTGCCTCAAGGCGTTTGATGGCATCACTGGTCATGTTCGCACGAGGTGGCGTTATCAAGTAGGCATAGGCTTGATGATGCGAACGGCCAACGCGACCACGCATTTGATGTAACTGCGCTAAACCAAACTTATCTGCGCGTTCGATAATGATGGTGTTGGCTGTTGATACGTCAATACCACTCTCTACAATCGTGGTACAAACAAACAAGTTGCAACGCTGATGCGAGAAATCCAGCATCACTTGTTCAAGTTCGCGTTCACGCATCTGACCATGCCCGATGGCGATGTTGGCTTCGGGCACCAGTTCGCCCAGCATTCGTGCTGTCTTTTCAATCGTATCGACACTGTTGTGTACGTAATAGATTTGTCCACCGCGTCGAATTTCACGCAGACAAGCTTCACGTACCGTCGCGCCATCAAATGGCAGAACAAATGTCTTGATCGCCAGACGTGAGGTGGGCGGAGTGGTGATTAGCGACAGATCGCGTAATCCACCCATTGCCATATTCAATGTGCGGGGAATCGGCGTGGCCGTTAATGTCAGCACGTCAATATTTGCACGCAGCTGTTTGAGCTTTTCCTTGTCCTTGACACCAAAGCGATGTTCTTCGTCGATGATGATCAAGCCGAGGTTCTTGAACTGCAATTGACTTTGCAGTAACCGATGCGTACCAACGACGATGTCCACAGTCCCGGCTTCAAGCCCCTTGGTGATTTCATTCACCTGCGGCGTGGTGCGGAATCGTGACATCGACTCTACTTTCACCGGCCAGTCTGCAAAGCGATCAGCAAATGTTTGAAAATGCTGTTGTGCAAGCAAGGTCGTCGGGACCAACACTGCGACTTGTTTTCCCGCTTGCACGGCAACAAATGCGGCACGCAAGGCGACTTCTGTTTTGCCAAAGCCCACATCACCACAGACCACGCGATCCATCGGTTTGTCGGAGGCCATGTCTTTAACGACAGAATCGATTGCTTGCGCTTGGTCGGGGGTTTCTTCGAAACGAAAGCTGGATTCAAAGGCGCGTAAGTCGGCTTCGTTAGCTTGCAATGTATTGCCGACACGCGCGGCGCGACGTGCATAGAGATCGAGTAACTCCGCCGCAGTGTCGCGAACTTTTTGCGCGGCCTTTTTACGAGCCTTGGTCCACGCGTCTGTGCCGAGCTTATGCAGCGGCGCATTATCCACGGCGCCACCGGTATAACGACTGACCATGTCAAGCGCTTGCACGGGCACATATATCTTGTCGCCATCGGCGTATTCCAGCACCAGAAATTCACCAGGCATGCCACCGATATCCATTGTCATTAAACCCTGGTAGCGACCGACACCGTATTCATCATGAACGACTGGCGAACCAATGCTGAGATCGGAAAGATCCTTGATGATTTTTTCTGGATCGCGATCAGCGCGACGACGGCGGCGTTCCTGTTTGGCACGTTCACCAAAGAGCTGTTCTTCCGCCAGCAGTGTGATGGCAGGTTCTTTCAGCTGCAGTCCGCGTGCGATGGGTGAAACCGTAATCGCTAGTGGCGCGGAGTTCGCGATGAACGTCTGCCAGTCGTCTATGCTGGGTGCCTGTATCTGATGCTTGCGCAGTATGTCCAGCAACATCTCGCGACGCCCAGTTGATTCAGCAGCGATCAACGTGCGGCCTTCATAGTTTCTTAGGTGATCCATTAATGCACGTGCAGGTTCAGTGGCGCGGGCATCGAGCTTTACTGGTGGCGGAGTAGTACTACCAAAGTTTTGCCAGGTAATGTGTTGATGATTCGGGTCAAGTTGATTGACAAACAACTCAATGCGTTGCCGCGATTTCAGCAACGAGACAAAATCAGATGGCGGCACAAATAGTTCTTCTGGATTGAGTACCGGACGTTCAACGTCATGCGCACGTTGTGCATGACGTTCGCCGATGTCGTGCCATAGGGTATCGAGCAACCCTTCCACACCGCTGTCACAGGCAATCACCGTGTTTTCTGGCAAGTATTCAAAGAGCGTATCGGTTTTATCGAAGAATAGCGGGAGATAATATTCAACGCCCGCAGGCGCAATGCCTTCGTTGATGTCCTTATATAAAGACATGCGCGTCAAGTCGCCTTCAAAACGTGTTCTAAAACGGCGCTTGAATTGCTGAACACCGTCGCTGGTCAGCGGAAATTCACGGGCTGGTAATAATTTGATTTGTTTGACTTTGTCGATGGTGCGTTGAGTGTCGACATCAAATGTACGAATGGACTCCACATCGTTATCGAACAGATCGATGCGAAAGGGAGTGCTGCTGCCCATCGGGAACAGATCGAGTAATGACCCGCGAATGGCAAATTCGCCGGGTGACATGACTTGTGAGGCATTGGCATAACCGGCCGTAGTAAGTTGTTGCCGGAAGGTGTTGAGGTCAATCCTGCTACCTGCTGTGATGTCAAAGGCGTGCGCATCGATATAACTGCGAGGTGCGAAACGTTGCGTCGCCGTCTCGATATCAATGGTAATCACACCGCGTTTCAGCGATGCCAATCTGGATAATGTACTGAGCCGCTGGGAGACAATGTCTGGATGCGGTGCGAACAGGTCATACGGCAGTGTTTCCCAGCCTGGAATAGGGAGCGGTTGCAACTCGGCAGGCAAGAAAAACCGTAATTCATCTTCAATGCGGCTTAATTCGCGGGCGTTGGCTGCAATCACCAATAATGGCGCATTGAGTGCGCGTACTGCGTCGGCCAGCTTCAGCGAAATGGCCGAGCCGTACAGTTGCCCCCAACGGACATGGGGCTTCTCAAGAGTGGGGAGTAGAAATTTCGCTGACATGCTTCAAGTGGTAACAAAAAACCGAAACGCAAAAACACCTCAAACCATATTTCCGTGGGGCTTGCGGCGGGCGTGCAGATTATCAGGCGTTGTGGTTATTGCACAGGCATGTCGGAAATATTGTCGGCTCATCCACCTGAAATTTTGCACAGCCACAATGAACTTGGCATTGCCAGCTGTTGTAGGCAAAATCTGTCGTGATGAACAATAAAAAGCAGCGCCATTTATTACAGCTAGGCAATTTCAGCTGGTCCTCGTTTTTAGATTCTTTGACATTATCCACTGCGGCTTTTTTAGTCACACTAAGCTGCTGGTCACTGCGCGTGGATGCGGCTGAAGGTATGTGGACGCTGGACAATTTGCCACGTGCGGAGTTGGAATCGAAGTACCACTTTGAACCAGATCAAATATGGCTTGAGCTGGTCAGTCATGCATCACTGCGTCTGCTACCTGGCTGCTCCGCATCTTTTGTGTCACCGCGTGGTCTGGTGTTGACGAATCATCACTGTATACGTCGCTGTCTTGAAGCGCTGTCAACTCCACGAAGAGATCTGTTATCCAACGGATATCTTGCAGCTACTCCCGCATCAGAGTTGCGTTGCCCCGGAATGGAATTGAATCAGCTGGAAAGCACCACAGATATCACTGCTGCGATTAATGAAGCAACCAAAGGAAAAGAAGGTGAAGAGTTTTCGCGTGCATACAGCCGTAAGGCTGCCGAATTGAATGAGGTCTGTCTGCACAGCAAGGATGATGCTGCGGTTCGTTGTGACCTAATCGGGCTGTATCACGGCGGGCGATATATTATCAATCGTTATCACCGCTATCTTGATGTGCGACTGGTGTGGATACCAGAATTCGCCATCGCGTTTTTTGGTGGTGATTTGAATAATTACAGCTTTCCCCGGTATAACCTCGATGCCGCTATCTTGCGGGCCTATGACGGTGATCGACCTGTTGTCAGCACCAGCTACTTCCCGGTCAATAGAAGTGGACCTGCAGCAAACGAACTACTGATTGAAGCAGGGCATCCTGCAGTGACCCAACGCGAGCTGACAGTGGATCAGTTAAAAACCTTACGCGACAATAAATTGTTGCGGGTGATTCTTTTGCTCTCGGAGTATCGCGGTGTTCTGCAGCAATACAGCAAGAGCAGTCGGTCTGCGGCGCGTTATGCCGCCAATGAAATCTATTCTGTTGAAAACAGGTTGAAGTCGTTGCGTGGACAGCTTGCTTCTCTGCAAGATGATACGTTGTTGACGAACAAAGTGATCGAAGAAGGTGCGCTAAAGAACTTTGTCTTCACGCATCCAGAATTCCTGGAAGCCAGAAATGCATGGCAGCAAATAGCCACCGCACAGGAAAAATATCGGGCCATTGGCAATGAATATTATTTTCTGGAGAACGAGAAAGGGTTTCTTTCCAGATACTTCACTATCGCAAGAATTTTGGTTCGTGGTGCGGCAGAGCACAGTAAACCAAATGAACAACGTTTACCGGAATTCGCTGACTCTATGCGAGCTGAAACGGAAAACGTTTTATTTTCCCCGGCGCCAATTTTTCCAGAATTTGAAAAAGTGAAACTCTCGTGGGCACTAACCAAATTGCAGGAATGGTTGGGCGGCGAGAACGCGCTGGTTAACTCATTATTCAATGGACTATCTCCAGATGCATTAGCGAACAAGCTCGTGAGAGAGACTCATCTCGGTGATGTCGATGTGCGCAAAACATTGTGGGAGCATCCAGGGAGAGTTTCAGCTTCCAGTGATCCATTTATTCGACTGGCGATGATGGTAGATGAGACGGCGCGAAAAACACGAAGACGGTACGAGATTGAAGTTGAGGGCGTCGAGCAGAAAGCAGGTCAACAACTAAGCGAAGCAAGGTTCGCGATGCGAGGCATGGGAATTTATCCTGATGCGACATTTAGCTTGCGGCTTTCGTTCGGGGAAGTACAAGCATGGCAGGACAACGGTCGTGATATCGAGCCGTTCACTTATGTTGGTGGTGTTTACGAGCGCAACACCGGTGCGGAGCCATTCGCACTGCCGGCCTCTTGGTTAAAAATGAAGTCAGATGATTTGAAAAATCTTCCTTTCAACTACGTGACAACCCACGACTCAGTGGGTGGCAACTCGGGTAGTGCGATTATTAACCGCAAGGGTGAACTCGTTGGTCTGGCATTCGATGGCAACATTCATTCACTCGGTGGCACATTTGGGTACGATGCTGATACCAATCGCGCCGTCATCTTGCATCCTGCGGCGCTGATGCATGCTCTGGAAAAAATTTACAAAGCAGATGAGCTCTTGAACGAACTTGAAACGAAATAGCAATGCAAAAAAAAGCCGACTGCTTGAGTCGGCTATGAATGTGGCAACGAAGTTCTCGTCTTGTTGATGTATATCAACGAGGGGACTAACCCGACAGGAGCTTCATATCCACCAAGTCTTGAAACACTGCTGCGTGCCTTGATGACATTTCCAAATTTCTTTGCACCATGCCTGCAAAAAAGGGGAAAAGATCGGGCTGCGTGGACGCCATCATACCGTGGGTACACTCGTTGGCAAGGGTCAATTTGCTTTCATAATGTCCATATTTTTCCTTAAATTACAGTATCTTACGGAATTATTCCGATAAACGTGCCACCACAAAATTTCCTGCGTCGGTGGTAGAGCTGACCGGGCTGGTGCCAGCGATGTCAGCCGTCCTAACTCCGGCAGTAATGGCTGAACCAACTGCTTTTTCAACGGCTTGCGCTTCCTTTTCCAGCCCCAGCGAGTGGCGTAGAAGCATGGCGACGCTGAGGATGGTGGCGTAGGGATTGGCGGCATTTTTACCCGCGATGTCTGGGGCGGAGCCGTGGATCGGCTCGTACAGGCCGAGTTTCCCGGCACCCAGGGAAGCGGAGGGCAGCAGCCCCAAAGACCCCGCCAGCATCGAGGCTTCATCGGTCAGGATGTCGCCGAACATGTTTTCCGTGACCATCACGTCGAAACTGCTGGGACGGCGAATCAAATGCATGGCTGCCGAGTCGACTAGCATGTGCTCTAGCTTTACATCGGGAAACTCATTTTTCATCACGCGCTCGACGGTACTGCGCCACAGGCGGGATGTTTCCAGCACGTTGGCTTTATCGACTGACACCAGCTGCTTGCGACGTTGCTGGGCTAGTTTGGCTGCGGTGCGAGTGACACGTTCGATCTCTTCAACGGTGTAGGTACATAAGTCGCTGGCGGATGTTTCGGTGCGGGTCTTCTCGCCGAAGTAAATACCACCGGTCAGTTCGCGTACCACCATGATGTCGGTACCTTTCAGTACTTCTGGCTTGATGGTTGATGCATCAATCAATTCTGGAATCAACGTTACCGGGCGAAGGTTGGCGAACAGCCCAAGTGCTTTGCGAATGGCAAGCAAGCCTTGTTCAGGACGAACCTTTGCAGACGGATCTGACCATTTTGGTCCACCCACTGCGCCAAGCAATACTGCATCTGCTTTCTTGCATGCTGCTTCGGTTTCAGCAGGCAATGCAGTACCCGTCGCATCAATTGCTGCACCGCCAATCAAATGGTCAGCGGTGTGAAATTCATGGCCAAACTTTTTACCAATAGCCTGCAGAACGCGCACGCCTTCACGTGTAACTTCGGGACCGATGCCATCTCCAGCTAAAACTACAATCGTTGCTTTCATGCGTGTGCCTGCTCGTATTGTTTGATGTTGTCAATTTGCTTCAGAAGAAAGCCCAGCTCGTCCACGCCATTCAACAGGCAGTAACGCGCGAAGCCTTCAACGCTGAAGGAAATCGTTTTGCCATTGGGCAAGGTGATGGTGTTCGCTTCGAGGTCAATGTCCACCTGCACGCCGGGATTATTCATCAGCCATGCATGGTTTTCTTTATCGATTACCAAAGGCAACAATCCATTCTTCAAACTGTTGCTGCGAAAGATATCTGCAATCTCGGTGCTGATCACAGCTTTAAAACCATAATCCAGCAATGCCCATGGCGCGTGTTCGCGTGATGAGCCGCAGCCGAAGTTATTGCCTGCGACCAGGACTTGGCAGCCCTTGGCAGCAGGTTGATTCAGAATGAAATCAGCTTTCACACTGCCATCAGCGTTGTAACGCCAATTGGAAAAAGCATGCTGGCCCAAACCCGACTTGCTGGTTGTGGTGAGGAAACGTGCCGGAATAATCTGATCAGTATCGATATCAGAATAAGGAAGCACGGCTGTCTTTGAAGATATTTTACGAATGGGTTCCATGATTCTTGCTCCCGTTAATTCAACATGTCACGAGGATCGGTGACGACGCCACGGATTGCAGCAGCTGCAGCTGTAGCTGGACTGGCGAGTAATGTGCGTGATCCTGCACCTTGACGGCCTTCGAAATTACGATTGCTGGTGCTTACTGCATATTGACCGCTGGCGACGGTATCGCCATTCATGCCAATGCACATGGAACAACCAGATTCACGCCACTCGGCGCCCGCGTCCTTGAAGATTTGATCAAGGCCCAATGCTTCCGCTTCACGCTTGATGGCTTGTGAGCCAGGCACCACAAGCGCTCTTACGCCGGACGCAACGCGCTTGCCTTTCATCACTTTTGCAGCGAGTTCGAGATCGGACAAGCGTGCATTGGTGCAGCTGCCGATGAACACAATTTGAATGGGCTTGTTCAACAATTCTTCACCAGGCTGTAATCCCATATAGGCAAGTGACTTCATGAATACTGGATCATCAGCTTGCATTGGTACCGAACCATTGATCGGCATCACCATGCCGGGATGAGTGCCATAGGTAATCATTGGAATCAAGTCACTGCCACTGATGTTAACTTCGCGATCAAATTTGGCACCTGCGTCGGTACGAAGAGTTTTCCAGTCCGCCACAGCCTTATCCCATGCTGCACCTTGGGGAGCTTTGGGGCGGCCTTTGAGATATTCAAACGTTACATCGTCGGGTGCAATCATGCCTGCGCGTGCACCGGCTTCAATGGACATGTTGCACACCGTCATGCGCCCTTCCATGGAAAGTCCACGGATGGCTTCGCCTGCGTATTCGATGACATAGCCGGTGCCGCCTGCCGTGCCGATTTTGCCTATGATAGCAAGCACAATATCTTTTGCGGTGACGCCGATGGGCAGCTTGCCATCCACGCGCACCAGCATGTTTTTGGCTTTTCTCTGGATCAACGTCTGGGTGGCAAGCACATGTTCGACCTCGCTGGTACCGATGCCGAATGCCAGCGCACCAAAAGCGCCGTGAGTAGAAGTGTGGGAATCGCCGCAGACAATGGTCATGCCGGGATGGGTCAGGCCCTGCTCAGGACCGACGATGTGGACGATGCCCTGGCGTTTATCATCCATTTTGAAATAGGTAATTCCGGCGTCGCGGCAGTTATCTTCCAGCGTCTGCACCTGAATGCGAGCGGTTTCGTCTTTGATGCCCTGCTTGCGATCGGGAGTGGTTGGCACGTTATGATCAG
>DATAHE010000566.1:0-2635 GCA_036263355.1 Steroidobacteraceae bacterium
TATCGTCACTGGTTGGCGATGTCTTCATGCCTATGTTGGGCAAGGTGATCGGCGGTATCAATTTTTCTGATTTGGCAGCCAGCCTTGGAGCTGACCCAACCGGCAAGGATGTACTCGTCAAGTACGGCGCGTTCCTGCAAACCTTGTTTGACTTCATTATCATTGCGCTGGTCCTTTTTGCTGTATTGAAGGGAATCAATCGCCTCAAGAAGCCCGCACACGCCGCGCCGACCGCCCCAGCAGAACCGCCACGTCAGGAAGTGTTGTTGCAGGAAATTCGTGACCTGCTAGCCAAGAAGCAATGACACAACTGTTCAGCCGGGTGACATCACTGTGATCAAAAGGGAAATCAAGATATCCATCAAGGCCGTGCTGGCAGGCGGCGCAGTTGATGTGCTGGGTTCCATCATTCTGGTCAGTCTGTTGTGTACCTATGTGGCGCTTGCCAATGGCATGACCGATGGCAGGCCCGAAGTGGTGGCACCGATGATCAGGAACATCATCCACAAAAGCCCTTTGTTGTTTGGCATCCAGACAACAATGGGTTTGCTCTGTTCCATTCTGGGTGGCTACATCGCAGCGCGCATTGCTGGAGAAGACGAGGTTGAAAACGCCATCGCCGCTTCGCTGGTCTTTGTGTTCTTCGGTATCTATGCGTTGGTTGCTGGTGGCGAAGATGCAGTGTGGCTGAATGCATTCTCCACCATCATCACGCCATTCTTTTATCGTCTCGGTGCACAGGCTCGAATCGCTCAGCTCAAGCGGAAGTAGTGATTGCAAACGACTAAAATTTTTTCGAAGCTTGGGAAATATTTTATCGCTGCGTAAGTTGAGATTACTTCACGTCTCATGGAGGTCTCTTGTGAGAGAACGCGTGCTCGGCATTATCTCAACCACGGCGAGAAAATTGCTTCAATCAGGCTTCGTTGCAATCACAGCACTTTGTATTGCTACAACAAGCTACGCCAAATCACTCAGCTTCACTTTTGACGATGGATTGAATCCGGCTGTTACTCTCGAAGCGACTGAATGGAATGGCAGAATTCTCGCACAGCTGAAAGCAGCCAATGTTCAGGCAATGCTATTTCCTACCTTGCGAAGCACCGGTTTGAGTGAAGGACTCGATCTGGTGCGTCAATGGTCTGATGCTGGACATGATGTTGGTAACCACACGGCAAGTCATCATAGTCTGTCAGCGCCAGACATGAATGCAGAACAATTTATCAACGATGTCCAACAAGCAGAGAAGCAATTCAGGAAGATGCCGACGTTTAAGCCGATGCTCAGGTTTCCCTATCTTAAGGAAGGTGAAACAAAGGAAAAACGAGATGCCATTAGAGAATGGATGCGAAGCAATGGCTATCGACCTGCCGAAGTATCCATTGATGGCAGTGATTGGTACTACAGTACTGTCTATCTAAAACTGCGTGATCAGGGAGATGTACGCAAGCTTGCTTTGCTCAAGAAGGCATACATCGATCACTTGCTTGATCGTGCCGGCTACTATGATGCGCTGGCGCGGCGCGTCTTGCATCGCAGCCCGGCTCACGTGTTGCTGCTGCATACCAATGCGATTAATGCTGCCTATCTTGCTGATGTGATGGATGCATTCAAACAACATGACTGGAATATTATTCCACCACGGGAGGCATTTGAAGATTCCATCTACCTGATGCAGCCCGATGTACTTCCTGCTGGCGAGAGCATTGTGTGGTCCTTGGCGAAGGGAGCAGGCATAAAGCCTCTTCGCTATCCAGCAGAAGATTTGGTGTACGAAGAGCCGAAACTGAAATCGCTGGGTCTTCTGTGAACGAATGTGTGCACGCAAGAAATGCCTGAGTCGATGTGAACAACTGAACCAATGCTTTGTCGTTGAACATCCTGCGTGTAGGATGCCGATGTGAGGTTGTGTGAGACGTTGTAATTACTATATGAGAGGTTGAGTCATGAGTTTTCTGGGCAGCTTGGTGGGTGGAGTAATCGGTGCAGAACTGGATCATCTAGTCGCCGGGTATATTCAACAGCATGGTGGGCTTTCTGCGTTGGTACAAAAGTTTGAATCGCAGGGTATGGGCCACATCGTGCAATCCTGGATCAGCAACGGTCCCAATCAGTCCATTACAGCTGATCAGTTACATCGGGTGCTGGGTTCGGATGCAGTAACGCAGCTGGCAGCCAAGTTTGGATTGAATCCACAAGACGTGGTGCAGAAGTTATCGCAGATTCTACCCGATGCAGTGAACAAGATGACACCGGATGGCGTCGTGCCGAAAAGCTGACCGCAACTGAAGTACGAAAATAGGGAATAGCATCATGACGCTGAGTATCTTCATCGTATTGGGCTTGTTGTGCATGGTGCTTTCTGTTTGCGGATATACCAAGAGCACTCGCGTGATTGCTCTAGTATCCATCTTGTTGTTTCTCGCCATTGGCTATGGGTTGATTCCTTACTGGGCGGCATCGCAACTTCAATCTGGCTATCGCACTGATTATCACGGAAAGTGGGGTGCGCGATCCGTGATTGTGTTGCTGGGTGGAGGAACTGCACAGCTTGCAGGCCGGGCAGATGTTGAGCCCAATCTGGTTGGATACGCGCGTATCGCCAGAGTTTATGCACAATATATTTCGTGCAAGC
>DATAHE010000567.1:0-3049 GCA_036263355.1 Steroidobacteraceae bacterium
TAGCCGCCATACGCAGCGCATAGCACAATGATTATCTTTAGAAATCTCACTGTTCTTATTCCTTCAATAACTCAATTGCTTCAATAGATGAAATCACTGTCGCATATTCTCCATGAAGATTGGCAAGTGACATTGCATGTACCTCCTGTGCCGTTCTTGGTACGCCATCAAAATCAGTCTTTGCAAACGCAAAACATGCGTCAGCAATTACGTAAGTATTGAACCCCAGATTGCCCGCAGTGCGGGCGGTAGCCTCGACGGAGTTGTTAGTGCTGACACCGACAATCACAAGCGAAGTGATTTCAATTTTTTGAAGCAAATCCGCAAGGCCGGTGCCAGTAAAAGCATCGGGAACCTGCTTGGTCACGACTTGTTCGCCGTCGATTGGCGCGAATGCAGGCTGAACATCGATGCCAGGCTGATCGGGATAGAAAGGTGATCCAGGCGTCCGTGATCGATGATGCACATGCACAATCGGCGCGGATGCTTTCCGCCATTGAGCAAGAAGGCACTCAATGTTTTTCTCTGCATCGAGATTGTTGCGTACAGCTGCACTGGGCCATGTCATACCCATCTGCATGTCTATAATCAGAAGCGCCGGTTGAGGCATGCGTGCCCAGCAAGAAGCCAAAGATGTGCGGATCGTACGCCCACTCACATACGTTTGATACCGCGCGAGTCGCTAGAGCAAAGTGCGCCTTTAAATTATTTTTTATCGGCCAGCTCTTTCAGCCAGTCCCGTGGTTTCAGGTAGTCGTATAACTTTCCTTCTGGTGATGCAGCAGCGGGCTTGAAGTCATATTCCCAGCGTACCAAGGGCGGCATGGACATCAGGATGGATTCAGTACGTCCGTTGGATTGCAGGCCAAACAACGTGCCGCGATCATAAACCAGATTGAACTCTACATAGCGGCCGCGACGATACAGCTGGAACTGGCGCTCGCGTTCGCTGTAAGGAATATTTTTTCTGCGTTCAACTATCGGCAGATAGGCTTCGAGAAAATGATCGCCAATACTGCGCTGAAATTCGAAACTGCGTTCAAAGCCCCACTTGTTCAAATCATCAAAGAATAAACCGCCGACACCGCGCGTTTCATTGCGATGTTTCAGAAAGAAATACTTGTCACATTCTTCCTTGTACTTGCCATAGATGTCGGCACCAAACGGCTGACATGCCTGTTGTGCAACCCGATGCCAGTGCAACACATCTTCATCAAAAGGATAGTACGGTGTCAGATCAAAACCGCCGCCAAACCACCAACTGGTTTTGACGCCGGGCTTCTCAGCAATAAAAAATCGCACGTTGGCATGTGTTGTGGGGACATACGGATTGCGGGGATGGATCACCAGCGAAATACCCGTTGCAATCCATTTGGCGCCTGCCAATTCCGGCCGGGACGCGGTCGCCGAAGGCGGCAGCGTTGTTCCAACCACGTGCGAAAAATTGATTCCTGCCTGTTCGAAGACAGCGCCCTGCGAAAGCACTCGACTTTCACCACCACCACCTTCAGGACGAGTCCAGGCATCGCAACGAAAATGCGCACCGCCATCAATTTTTTCTATGCCATCGGTAATGCGATCGTGCAATTGACGCAGGTACGCGATCACCGCATTCGTATCAGGAACACTACTCATGATGGCCCGGATGTTATTACTTAAGGCGGACATTGTCGCGGCTTATCCCGAAATACTCCACAGGAAACTGGGTCGTATGTTTATGGGATTCAATCGGTCATGCCACAGGAATTGTCCCTATTAAGATAAGACATCCTTGATAGATTGATCGACAGCAAACGCGGGCCGCGTCACGATTCTGCGATAGTTCAGCGTCACCAGGTTGGTCGCATGACTTGATTGTCATGCGCGACTCATTTTATTTACCCGTTTTCTTTTTCGCTGTCTTCGCGGTTGAGATTGTTTTTTTCTTCGGCGCTGACTTCGGTTTCTCTTCGGTCTTCGCTTCCGTCGCTGGTTTTGCGGACGCTGTCTTCGCAGGTGCGCCACGACCAAACCGTCCTTTACCACGCACCGGTGCAGCTGCAATCAACTCGCGACACTCATCCAGTGTCAACGACTTGGGATCACGATCCTTGGGTATCTTTGCGTTCTTTACTTTGTCGGTGATGTAAGGACCATAGCGACCGTTCAACACCTGAATGCCTGCTTCAGGAAAATCCAGTATCAAGCGATTGGCGTCCAGCTCTTGTTTATCCTTGATCAACTCCAGCGCGCGTGGCAATTCAATGGTATAGGGATCATCGTCTTTAATACTGACGTAATTCTTTGCACCGTATTGCACGTAAGGGCCAAAGCGGCCAATCGCCACCTTGATCGCTTCACCCGTGGGCATATTGCCAATCGTGCGCGGTAGTTTGAACAGCTCCAATGCTTCGGGCAACGTGATGGTATCCATACGCTGTGTTGCTTTCAGACTGGCGAACTTGGGCTTTTCGACATCATCCTTGGTGCCCATCTGCACGAAGGGCCCAAAGCGACCATACCGAACCGATATAGGCTTGCGTGTAACGGGGTCGAGACCCAGCTCGCGTGCTTCGGAGACATCGTCACGAGTAACGTTATCGTTGACGGAAGTAACTTGAAGTTTGAATTCTTTCCAGAAGCGTGTCAGAACATTGATCCATTCTGCTTGTCCGCCAGCAATCTCATCGAGATCATCTTCCATCTTGGCAGTGAAACCATAATTCACATAGTGCTCGAAGTTCCGCGTCAGGAACTTGTTGATGATCTTGCCGAGATCGGTCGGAATGAAACGACGGCTATCGAGTTCGCAATACTTTTTGCCGAGCAAAGTTTGAATGATGCTGGCATAGGTGGAAGGCCGGCCAATACCAAACTCTTCCAGCGCTTTCACCAGCGATGCTTCGGAGTAGCGTGGTGGTGGCTCGGTAAAATGTTGTGCTGTCTTGATCCCCGCAAGCTGCACCACATCGCCCACATTCATTGCGGGCAGAATGCGATCATCATCATCTTCGGTGATGTCATCCGTACCTTCGATATAAACCGCGAGATAACCTGGATCGACAAGCGT
>DATAHE010000568.1:0-2027 GCA_036263355.1 Steroidobacteraceae bacterium
ATTCTGGCGTGCAAAAGCTGAATTGCCGCGGCAAATAGCCATTCGGAAACATCAGCTACAAATTTGGTTGCGCACTATAGATATCGGTGAGTTTGTCCATCGTAGTCACTGATGCCGCTGGTTTGTAAGACTCGATGTCACGCTGATCTGTCGTCAAAAGCTTTTAGTATTGTGTTCGGTATCGCACAGACGATAACCAGAAAAAATCAGGATGCTGGCGATTCAAAGCTGCCGTTATGCGGCACAGCTTAAGGGACTCATCACAGCGGCGCTGTCATCCATTGCCAGCGCACATTCACCGGATTACGTGGACCATGAACAAAGAAGTCGATCCATCTTTCGACGTCAAACACGATGCGCTACGAATTTCCGAAGCCCGCTATCGGCGCCTGTTCGAAACTGCGCGCGATGGAATTCTGTTACTCAATGCCGATACTGCACAGATCGAAGATGCCAATCCATACCTTGTGGAACTGCTCGGTTACACCCACGCCGAATTTCTCGGCAAGAAGCTTTGGGAGGTGGGTGATTTCATCGATGTAGTACAAAGCAAGCAGATGTTCAGGACAGTCCAAACTAGCGGGTATGTACGATACGCAAACCTGCCGCTTAAGACTGCTTCTGGTTCGATCATTCCCGTTGAATTCGTTAGTAACGCTTATGAATGTGAAGGGGTCAAAGTAATTCAGTGCAATATCCGGGACATCACAGCCCATCAAATCGTCGACCTCGCTCTTCGGGAGTTTAAGGCGATCGTTGAGGCGAGTGACGACGCAATCATTAGCAAATCATTGCAAGGAGTCATCAAAAGCTGGAACCCTGGCGCAGTGAAGCTCTTCGGCTACGAAGCCGTCGAAGCAATTGATCACCCAATCTCAATTGTGATTCCGGCAGATCGCAGGGACGAAGAAGCCAGCATCCTTGCGCGTATTGCTACCGGGCAGCGAGTCGATCATTTTGAAACGGTGAGTCGCCATAAGGATGGTCATCTATTCGATATATCGGCCACCATTTCTCCTATCTTCGATGGCGATCACAAGGTGGTTGGCGCGGCGAAAATTGCTCGCGACATTACGGAGCGCAAACGGACAGCCGCTCTGCGAGAGTCGCTAGAAGATCAGTTGCGAGAATCCCAAAAGATGGAAGCCATCGGCACGCTCGCTGGCGGCATTGCACACGACTTCAACAACATTATTGCCACCATTCTTGGCAACGCAGACCTAGCATTGGAAGACACACTCAACAATCAATCGGCGCAAACCAGCATTGGTGAAATTCGCAAAGCCGGACGCCGCGCACGCGATCTAGTACAGCAAATTCTGTCATTCAGCCGCCGACAGCCGATGGAACGAAAACTTATCACCTTGACACCAATCGTTGAAGAGTCCGTACGTTTGATGCGTGCAACGTTCCCGGCCAATGTGAAGATCAATCTTCAATGCGACGCTGATATCCCTCAAGTCATGGCTGATGCAACACAGATTGAACAGGCTCTGCTTAACCTCGCCACCAATTCGATGCAAGCCGTGCACGGTGCTCCACAAACAATTGACATCAGCTTGGATACCATCATTCTGGATGCATCATTCGCGGAAGAACCTCCGGCATTGCGCGCCATGCATTTGTTGCAGCCAACACGCACGGCAAGGTTAACTGTGCGCGATAAGGGTCCAGGTATGAACGCAGAGACGCTGGGTCGGATCTTCGAACCATTCTTTACAACCAAACCAGTGGGTGAAGGTACAGGTCTGGGTTTGTCAGTGGTTCGCGGCATCTTGCAGGCCCATGAAGGCGCCATTGTCGTCGCCAGCCAAATCGGTACAGGCAGCACCTTTACGTTGTACCTGCCCATTCCTGACGAACGGAAGCACGCCGTGGCCAGCGACAACAATCGTGGTATCGGGAAAGCAGTATCCAATGTCGGCGCTGGACGCCGACTTTTCTACATCGATGATGATGAATCCATCATGCTACTGGTCAAACGTATTCTGGAGCGTCGCGGATACGTCGTGAGTGCGTTTGTAGAT
>DATAHE010000569.1:0-2654 GCA_036263355.1 Steroidobacteraceae bacterium
CAATCACAGTCTGACGATCTCCGTATATTTCGATCACTGGCTCATCATTCAACCACCAGTTGGATGCCGCGTTGGACCCTATAGCAAGACGTACATTCGTCATCTCCTGTGGTGCTTCGACAATCGTTACCGCCCAGAACAATACATTGCTGGTTGGACGAGATAACGACCATGCGAAATGATACAGATTGACGTTGTAAAGCAAGGTATCCAGCGCATGCCATGTCAACTTGGTGTCCTTGACCATGACACTGTCACCATCTTTAGGTTTGATGGACAACTGATCCGCAAACGATTGGTTCTGTAATGCGTCTTTCACGCCTTTTTCGGTCAGATTAGGAGTGACAGGAATTGGTTCCAGCACTAGCCAACGACGAATGAAGCCTTCCGTGTCAACTGCCTTGGGTGAAGTTGTTGCATGTGTTAGCGATGTGGGTGCTGGACGTGATGCAGTGTCTTCCGCCAGGATAATGGCTGGTAGAATTGCTACGGCCAATAAGCTCAGCGCAATGGATTTGGTTTTAATCGAACGCATGATCAAAGACTCCTGAAAATCCAGCGATAGCGATCACTGTCTGATTTAAATGGCGACAGTGTTGCGGTGCTGCTGCCGATTGCAGAGAGAGCGGGTGTAGCAGGCGCGTTGGGCACTTGCTTTGGCATGATGCGATACGTGCCATCCGCCAACTGATCAATTCGCCACAGTTGTTCTGGTGCGCCGGTAAATGAAGGTGCAATTGAAAGTTCGCTATCTGCAGTTGCAGTCAATGCACGATCAGTGCCTGCAATCAATATCTTGAAGTATGGCGAGCCAGGATAACCGCCTGCATTTTCTGCGGGTGTGATGCTCCACTTCTGTTGTGCCTGCAACAGGTTTTGTGACATACGTGTCTTCAGTTCCCCTGTGGGCCACAATGCAGATACCGTTGCAGCTTCTTGTGCCGCAATTGGTGCAGTCGAGACTGGTTCTGGCGGTGGGCCTGCTGGCGGTGCGCCGGGAAGTCCGCCAGGAGGAGGTCCCATGCGTCGTGGTCTGAATCCACCAACCGGTTGACCTTGTACTGCGGCTTCTAACACCGTGCCGGTTCTGGCCGATTCGATGTAGTAATTACCTGCGACAAAGTTGTCGCCTGCAACCGGCCATCCATCTCGCCATAACAATGGCCGGATATCCAGCACGCTGATACCACCGCGATCAAGATCGGCTTCGTAGTGGAGTGAGAATTTCTGCACGCCATCGCCCAGGTCAACCAGACCAAAGTGACCGGGGCCAACGAAACGTCCGCTTGAACCAGCGAGCAATTTGCCACCGCCCTTGATCATGTCGATGCCCATGTTATCCAGGAAGGGACCGGTGACTTTCTTTGACCGGCCCATGCGGATGTTGTAAGTGGAGTTTGCACCGACACAGCATGATCCATGTGTCACCAGCAAGTAGTACCAGCCCTCGTGATAAATCATGATGGGCGCTTCAGAGTTGATGGCAACGTTGACCGGCTTGTCGTTAGGATGCAAACGCTTGCCTGTCTTGGCGTCTAGTTCAACCAGGCGTATGTAGCCGAAGTACGAACCATAGACCAGCCACAAACGGTTCGTCGTGGGATCAAGCATCACACCGGGATCAATCGCATTGCTGTCTTCTACGCCATCCGACCATGCGACTGGTCCTTCATCCTTCCATGCGAAGTTGGGCGATGCAGGGTCCAGTGTCTTTCCGACCAACAAGCCGACTGCTGATCTTGGTTGAGTGGCAGGCGCCGCGTAGTAAAGAAAATATTTGTCACCGATGTGAATGATGTCCGGTGCCCATGTGTTGTTGCCGCCACGTGCAAGCACTTCGGGGCCGGGTTTTCCGCCTGGCACGTATTGCATTAATGAACCGAGCTTTGACCATGTCCATCCATCTGCTGAGCTATACATAGGCAAACCATTACCCGTACCGTAAGTATAAAAACGTCCGTTCTCCTGAATGACCGTGGCTGGATCATGCAAGCCAGGCTGTCCATCAAGGGCATGTGAAGGATTTGCGAACAGATAGAGTGCGCTGAAGATAAACGCAAGAAAACGTGATTTCATACCGAATATGCCTTCTATTAATGACTCGAGCTGACCAGGGGATAACGCGAGATGTTTCTTGAAATTCGTGGTACGTAACAATTATGCATCAACACATTGTATTTGTCTGACTTATTGACTGCACAACTTAAGAGAGAGTGCCTTGAAAAAAGTTCCGGCTATTTGTGATAGCAATCTTCTAATCGAATGTGCCATGTTTAGATATCAGCCATTTCCTTTATTGCCTGTCTTGCGTCAAGCAAGTTGCATCCGTTGTATGGGGATCGAAAAACATCTGTTCTGCTGTTACTACAGAAGCCAGTCATGTCCTGTCGTTTTCGGTTCGTAAAAAGCAGGCATCACCACAATGGAGAACAGGGAAGACTGTTATCATTCAATTCACTATTACCTCAACACAGCGCATAGAGTTTGTAATGACGATGTTTGCTTTAGACGAAACCTGGACCCCTGCTTACATCGCGCTTGGCAGTAATCTCAATAATCCTGCTGGCCAGATAGTTCAAGCGATTGAACATATCAAGCAGATTCGCGATACGCGCATCATCGCTCAATCGTCACTATACAAATCAGTACCACTT
>DATAHE010000570.1:0-4428 GCA_036263355.1 Steroidobacteraceae bacterium
AATCCCCTTGGGGACGCCAATTTTTCTTTTTGTTTACTTTTTCTTTGAATTGGCAAAGAAAAAGTTAATGGGTTCAGGGAGCTCGCATCGCGAGCGCCAACCCAGTTCTTCTTTTGTTACTTTTCTTTGGATTCGCAAAGAAAAGTAAGTGACCTCAGGGAGCGAGGCTTTGCGAGCACCAACACAATTCCTCTTTAGTTGCTCTTCTTTGGTTTGGCAAAGATAAAATAAATTATCTCAGAGTACTGGCGTCGTCAGCACCGACTTCTCGATCTTCTTCAACCAATAGCCGATTTCACCGCAGGCAATCGTTCTCCGTTGCCGAGTAACAATCCGCGGTTACTGGCAATGCCAAGTTCAATACTGGTTGCGATGCGCTGTGCAAGTTTGATGAAATGATTTGCCGCGGCGGCCGGGCAGAGCTCGTGCGCCGTGGCCTCAAACAACGCAAGCCAGCGATCAAAGTGTTCAGCATCCACCGGAAGTGGTAGGTGTTTCGCCATCGGTGACCCGTGATAACGGCCACTCATCAACACCACCGAAGACCAGAATTCGCACATGCGGCGCAAATGTGGCTCCCAGTCCTGAATGCGTTCCGCAAATACAGGTCCCAGCATTTCATCATCGCGAATGCGGGCATAAAAACCCCGAACCAGGCGCTCGATCATTGCATCGTCGATATCGGTTTCGACCTGTACTTGTGATGCAAAGGCGGCGCGGCGTTCTTGTCTACGGCTAAGGTCATCCATATGGGTTCTTTATCGGCCAGCAGTCCGAAAGATGGTTTTGCAATGTGGCCGAGATTAAGGTGGCCGTGAATCGACGGCAATGCGACCGCCATTGATTCTGGCTATCGCCAGGTGCGGCACCCGGAGAAATCGTATGAATCGAGGTTATCAATAAGCGTTTAACGACCACAGCGACTCAGTCATAGCTATCGGTGGTCCCGTGCGCTATCGGCAGTAAAGCGGTGTACCAACCGTGGCCTGGATACGGAAAACTGTCCACGATGCTGAAAGCATCTGATTACTTGGCATCGGGCTATATGTCTGCCTGTATTACCTCCTGAATCGCGCCAATCTGATATTTGCAGTGATAGCAATTGAATGTACCATCGGTTGCGACTTCACTTTACTTTTTATTTGGATTTGACGTACGTGATGGTCTTACTGTTCGCGAAGTAATGTCGATGTAGTAACGCTATAACAACACCATGTCTTCCAATAAATACCTCGCTCATTCCAAGCTACCTCATATTGGAACCACGATATTCACAACAATGTCCGCAATGGCGGCTGAATACGGTGCAATTAATCTTGGGCAGGGCTTTCCTGATTTCGATTGCGATCCGCAACTGCTGGAGTTGATGAATACAGCGTTACGCGTGGGTCGCAATCAATACGCACCGATGGCAGGTGTGATGAAGTTACGCGAAGCACTTTCTGAGCAGATGGCGTTGCTGTACGGTCATTACTACAGCGCCGATGCGGAAATCACCATTACTGCGGGTGCGACGCAGGCTATTCATACTGCGCTGAGCGTTGTTGTTAATCCTGACGATGAGGTGATTCTGTTCGAACCCGTATATGACAGTTATGAACCAGTGGTCCGGCTTAATGGAGGTGCACCGGTGTATTCGCGGCTTCTTTGGCCGGACTATCGACCAAACTGGGAAGAGGTGAAAGCACTGATCACTGCACGAACACGCGCGATTGTGATTAATACACCGCATAATCCTACCGGGAGTGTCTGGACAAGCGACGATATGCGCTCGCTTGCGGAGTTAATCAGGGATACGAGCATCGTTGTCATCAGTGACGAAGTTTACGAACACATTATTTACGATGTACCGCATGAAAGCGTTTCACGATATCCTGAACTGGCTGAACGTTCTTTCATGATCTCGTCGTTTGGCAAAGCATTTCACATTACGGGATGGAAGATTGCTTACTGCGCAGCGTCCAAGGAGTTAACGACCGAGTTTCGCAAGGCACATCAATATGTAGTGTTCTGCGTACACGCGCCTTCTCAGTACGCATTGGCAGAATACTTGCGTTTAAATAAGTATCTAGAGCTGCGAAATTTTTATCAAGGCAAGCGAGATCTCTTTTTACAGGCTGTGCAAAGTAATGGCCTGCGATGGCTTAAGCCACACGGCACCTATTTTGTTTCTGCAAGCTATGATCATTTGCCTGCGTTAGCGCAGATGCCAGATCGTGATGTGGCGACGTGGTTTACCAAAGAGCTCGGTGTCGCGTGTATTCCGCTATCAGCTTTCTATCACGATGCTTATGACGAGCATATCGTTCGGTTCTGTTTCGCTAAACAAGACAGCACGTTAAAGATTGCGGCGGACCGACTATCGCAGCTGACCATGCGACTGAACGAAAGATAGCGGGTGAGAAAAAAGCTTGTTAACACGAGCTTGCGATGCGGTTTTTAATAAGCGAGCAAGCTCGTTGTGGCTGGACACGGATGAACCTATTTGCTCACGGCTACCCACGCAGAACACCATCCACCTGCTTTAACCTGTTTGCCAGCGAATATGCTGCAGGGACCTTGAGCTGCTTTACGATCACCGGTATAGACAGAGCAATTGCTGCACATGCTGCCTGGCTTTGCGTCTTTCGCGCGGTGAACGTCTGTGACGTAGTGCAATGCCTTGGCCGTGGGATCTTCTTCCGAAACCAGCGGCGCATCAGCGGCTTCGCTTCGTCTACTGATCACTGTTGTTGCCAGCGTTCCGTACAGCAGTGCCTTCAATGTATTGCGACGATGTGGGTTGGATAACTCGCTCATAGTGTTCTCCGTCGATCAATGGACAGTTAGAAACAAACTTACGTCTGAAATTTAAACCACGCCTCTTTCCCGAACAAGCGCGCCTTATGCGTATCCCTGTCGTGACACGCTACTTCCCATAAATTATCAATCGACATCAATGACCATATCGCTCTGACAACAAACTCTCTGCGGAAAGAGGTCAAACGGCCTTGGTAACGGTCTTTTGTGGCCGTAACCGCGATGGTTTTATTGCACCGCTGGGCTAGCTACCGTGAATCTCAAGGCGGAGGTTGGTCAATATTCTGTGAGGTTTCAGTCTGCTGATATTGTCCTTGTTTAGTGACGAATCACTTAAGGTGTGATCGCTTCTGGATGAGAGGGGAGGTGCGACGATCAGTTTAAATGAGGTCTTGCTCGGGTTACCGTATGCAGAACTAGAATGATCGAATCTGTTTGGACGAGCCAAAATAAAGAATAAAAAAAGGCCCGCATCCGGAGATACGGGCCTAGGTAGAACATCCATCCAGATGTTCTGAGAGGTTCGTTTAAAACTGCATTGACTCCCGATTTATCGTTCCCTGATGTATTTATAATATAATGTCTGACAATAAAAATAAATTGTCTGACAATAAAAAGTTGATAAAAATCACCAGAAAGCACAGTGATGCAGTGCAATAACTTGATGTTTGATCGAATGTTTACGCTCACATCTCGTCGGCAAGCCGGTTGGCTGAGTAACAGATGGGATATCTTCAGAAGAATGCGACTAGTTCGCGCAGCCTAAGGGATTGGTTTTGGTGTGACCGAGGCGGTCATTTGTCCAGAGCGATCTTACGTAAAAACGCTCGCGGATGATGTAGCCATGACATTATCTTGGCTCTGTGCATCGCACGTTCTTACGATTACCCCAGCACAACTTGCTCTGGTTCGTGTACGAAGTAGCCTTGAATGAGTTCAAGGCCGAGCTGCCACAGAACAGCAAGGGTATTGGCGTCTTCCACGCGCTCGGCGATGGTACGAATCTTTCGTTCGCGAGCTGCGCTGACGAGTTCCTGTATGCGTTCCTGCAAGCCGATATCCAGTGACAGGCCTTGCATCAGGGTGCCGTCAAATTTCAGGTAATCAAGTTGCAGATGTTGTAATAGTGACTTTGGGTCGCGTGCATTGCCAGCATGTTCGAGAGCGAATCTGAAACCAGTGGTGTGAAGTAGTCTCGACAGCTCCACCGTATTCTTCAGGTGTTCGGTTGCAATCTTCTCGTTAATCTCGAAGACGATTCTTTCAGGGTTCACGCGACTGGCGGCCAACTGTGTTTCAAGCCATTTTGGTAGTGACTTGTCAAGCACCGAGTCTTTCGACAAGCGTACAAATAACTGTTTTATCTTGCGTGAGCTGCAGAACTGCATGGCGGACCCAATCACCCAGCGATCGATGTTCTTCATCAGGTCATTACGTTCGGCTGCGGCCAGAAACTCGGAGGGCAATATTTCGTTATTGTGTTCGTCGATCATGCGTACCACTACGTCGCACATGCCGGTGTCTTCGCCGCTGAGGCTGGCAATAGGTTGCTGCAGCAGACGGAAGCGGTTATCCATCAACGCTGCCTTGATCATCTTTACCCACATCTTGTCCATTTCAATGCGCTTG
>DATAHE010000571.1:0-3333 GCA_036263355.1 Steroidobacteraceae bacterium
GAGAGATCACAGAGACCCCGAGGCCGAGCAAAGAGGCCCAGGAACTGTATGTGGCTAGCTGGGCATCGGTCATGCCTCCTCCGGTTGTAGTTGATGTCTACCTTGTTTTATCCAGTCTGAATAACATAGCGCGTGCACGATAACATCCAAGCAAAATTTGCCGCAAGTGTGAGTTGCAGCTAGAAAGCTTTAGAGGTCAGGTCTTTGTATACAGGTATAAACCGCAGCGTCATAAACTAGAGCAACTGACTCAAAACCGGAAGATTGCTGGCGGAGTCGTCTTGCCGCCAAATGACTACTACTCGTTACTCATTACTATTCGCGGTCATGCACGAGGGTAGCAACCCTTTACAACAAGTCCTCTGCAATTCATCTCAATAACAACGCCAAAAATCTGACAGTTCTTCGACATCAAAAATCATTGTGAGCTGCTTCACACTGTATTTTTAGTGTTTTCCTTTTCTGTTTCATGTACTTAGCGGGTTGCCAACGTTAGTGGCATAACGCTTGCTGTTTATCAAAAGCCGATAGTGGGTCGGTGTTTATTTTTTGAAGGTAACAGCCATGGCAGAACCAGCTCAAGCTCCCGCACCGGCAGCACCGCCTGCGGCAGCGAATCCGAACAAGATGCTTTTCATCATGATCGGTGCAATGTTTTTCTTACTTGTCGCTGGAATGGGCGGCATGTTCTTCGCTTTGAAAGGCAAGTCTTCGGATCATGCAGAAGAACCTGCTGCAGAAGCGACGAAAGACGACGCCAAGGGTAAAGACAGCAAAGCTGCCAAGAAAGAAGAGGGCAAGGAGAAGGCTCCTGCCAAGTATGTGTCGTTCGAACCACCCTTCGTTGTCAACTTCAAGGCAGATAGTGCCGTGAAGTTCCTGCAGGTATCACTGCAAGTCATGACGCGCGATTCTGGTATGGAGCGCGTGCTGAAAGAAAACGATCCCGCTGTGCGTAATGCCATTCTCTCTTTGCTGGATGGTCAGACATACGAAGTGTTGTCGACCGCTGAAGGTAAGGAAGAGCTGCGCAAGAATGCACTGGAAAAAGTACGTGGTGTGATGAAGGGCGAAGGCGCTGATCCCACCAAAGTGGAAGCGGTGTACTTCACGTCATTTGTGATGCAGTGATTGTTTGACCCACATCGACCCCAGACATAAACGTACAGGCGCGGAGCAACGGCAGTGAGTTCACAAGAAATTCTCAATCAAGACGAGATTGATGCGCTGATTCATGGCGTAGATAGCGGTGAAGTAGTCACTGAAGCAGCGCCTACACCTGGCGAAGCACGTCCCTACGACTTTGCCACGCAGGTGCGCATCGTTCGTGGCCGCATGCCGACGCTGGAAATGATTAACGAACGCTTTGCACGTCTGTATCGCATCAGCCTGTTCAACATGTTACGTCGTTCACCAGAGATCAGCGTGGGCGCCGTGCAGATGAGCAAGTTCTCGGAGTACGTGCACTCACTGAAAGTACCCACCAATCTCAATCTGGTGACGGTCAAGCCATTACGTGGCACTGCATTGTTCATCATCGATCCCACTCTTGTATTTGCGGTGGTGGACAATTTCTTCGGTGGTAACGGTCGTTACGCCAAGATTGAAGGTCGCGAATTTACTGCAACGGAATATCGCATCATCCAGATGTTGCTGAAAGCTGCGTTCACGGATGTGAAAGAAGCATGGTCGCATGTGTTCAATGTTGACTTTGAATATCTGAATTCAGAAATCAATCCCCACTTCGCCAACATTGTGAGCCCTACGGAAATTGTGGTGATCACTACGTTCCATATCGAGCTGGATGGTGGTGGCGGTGATCTGCATATCACCATGCCTTATTCAATGATCGAACCATTGCGCGAAATGCTGGATGCCGGTGTGCAAAGTGATCGCGTTGAACACGACGAACGCTGGTTGCAGTCATTGCGTGAAGAAATGGAAGACGCTGAAGTCGAGCTGAGTGCCTGGCTTGGCAACTCGCGGGTGACTTTGAGTGAACTGATTAACCTGAAGCCAGGGGACATCATCACTACTGATTTCAATGGCAAGGCAACCCTGCTTGCCGAAGACGTTCCTATTTTTAAAGGGCAGTTTGGCGCATCGCGCGGGATGCAGGCAGTCAAGCTGGAAACCCGCATTAAACGCAGTAAACCCAGTCCGATTGACTACATGTTTTCTGGAAAGACCGCCTGATCTTCACTGATCTTTTTTACAGCCACAGCAAGGTAGATAGTTATGAGTATTGATCAAGACGCACTCGCCGCGCAGATGGAAAATCTTCGCGCTGATTCCATCCTTGAAGGCAGCGCCGACAACAAGGAAGTAAACCTTGATGTCATTCTGGATGTGCCGGTGACGTTATCGATGGAAGTAGGGCGCACCCGCGTTCCCATCCGCAATCTGTTGCAGTTAAATCAGGGTTCTGTTGTTGAACTCGATCGTGCTGCCGGTGAACCGCTGGATGTATTTGTTAACGGCACATTGATCGCGCATGGCGAAGTCGTTGTGGTTAACGAAAAATTTGGCATTCGCCTTACGGATGTCATCAGTCCCGCAGAACGTATTCGCAAGTTGAGATAAACATGCGCGCAACTCTCGCCATGATGGTTGTTTGCATGCAGTCGCAGCTGGCTTTCGCTGAAGCAGGCAAGTTTGCTGATCCGCAGGCAGTCAATTCATTGCCAGTTAGCGGTGTGTCCAGCGTTGGCTATGTGACGATGGCGTTGGCCCTGGTGTTGGCATTGATCTACGGCGCAGCGTGGCTGTTGCGTCGTGTGAAGACTTTCAATGGCATTACCAAGAACTCAATGAATGTCGTCGAAGCCATTTCGGTTGGCCCGAAAGAGCGTGTCGTTCTCGTACGAGTGAAAGATCAACAAGTATTGCTGGGCGTATCGCCGGGTCGCGTCAACATGTTGCTGGACATGGGCAAGGTAGTTGATGCACCTGCTGGCGATTCAGGTAATGAATCATCAAACAATGGCACTCCACAAATGCCCAACTTCAAGACCTTGCTGAAACGCAGCATGGGCCTTTCTTGAAGGATGCAGTCATGAAAACAAAAACGACAAAGTTGCTGCTGATCGCGTTATCTATCTTGTTGGTGCTGGTCGCGGGTCATGCTGATGCGGCTGGTTTGCCAGCACTCACGGTGACGGGCAGCGGTCAAACACAATCGTATTCCCTGTCAATTCAAGTGCTTTTGTTGATGACGGCAGTAACTTTTCTGCCTGCCATCTTGCTGATGATGACTTCGTTTACTCGCATCATCATCGTGCTGGCATTGTTGCGTCAGGCATTGGGTGCAGGCACTGCGCCGCCGAATCAAGT
>DATAHE010000572.1:0-3650 GCA_036263355.1 Steroidobacteraceae bacterium
TGAGGCTTCCCACCTTGCGACGAACGCTGTCTTTGATCGGGTCGCTGATCTCTACGACCTTGACCGCCATGTTGTGGGCGTTGTCCAGAACGACCTCGTGGTGGTGCTTCACGCTTGGGTCGAGCAGCAGAAGGTTGCAACTCGGCCAGCAACTCTGCACTGACCGTTGCGACAGGCAACTTGCGACTGATGTAGGCCTCAATATCAGGCAGCGATACCACATACTCTTCACAACCAAAGCTGATCGCATCACCATCGGTGCCTGCACGCGCAGTACGTCCGATGCGGTGTACGTAGTCTTCTGGGTCTTGTGGCAAGTCATAGTTGAATACATGACTGACATCCGGAATGTGCAGACCACGTGATGCCACATCCGTGCCGATCAACACGGCCAATGAGCCTTCATGAAAGTCATTGAGCATGCGCAGGCGTTTGTGTTGTGGCACATCACCAGAGATGGCGGCGGCATTGATGCCGTTGCCACGCAGTAATAGTTCAACATCTTCTGCGGCGCGTCGCGTATTGACGAACACCATACTGCGTCGCGGGTCCATCTGCTTCAACAAGCCGACTAGCAGTCGTGGCTTTTCATCGTTAGAAGGATAGTAAATAACCTGCCGTACACGATCCACGGTCATCTTGTCCGGTTCAATGCGTGTTAGCTGCGGGTTGTTCATGTGCTCGTATGCAAGTTCGAGTACGCGCTGTGACAATGTTGCAGAGAACAGCAGATTCAAACGTTGCGCAGGTTGCGGCATGCGTCTGAGGATGTAGCGAATGTCGCTGATGAAACCCAGATCGAACATGCGATCAGCTTCATCCAGCACCACGACTTGTACAGAACTTAAGTCGATAACGTGCTGCTTATAGAAATCGATGATGCGTCCAGGCGTGCCGATAAGAATGTCTACGCCGTCTTCGAGATGACGTTTCTGCTTTTCAAAATCGATGCCGCCAAATGCGAGTCCCAATCTTAAGCCGGTATGCGCGCCAAGCGGTTCTGCATCACTATGAATCTGCACGGCCAATTCGCGAGTGGGCGCAAGCACGACTGCGCGGGGCGCATTCAGTTTGCGTCCGGCGGGTACCGGTTCACGCAACAACCGTGCATAAAGCGCGACAAGGAAGGCCACTGTCTTGCCCGTTCCTGTTTGTGCCTGACCGGCTACGTCCAGTCCTGCCAAAGCATGCGGTAATGTTTGCGCCTGAATGGGCGTGCAACGCTCAAAGCTGGCTTCTGCCAAGCCTTTTTGCAAAGCCTCAGGCAGATGAAGACTGGTAAATGATAAATCGGTCAGGTGAGAAGTTTCGGTCATTAGTGGGACTTCATTCAATATTCGGTAGCAGGTAAAGGACTAAGGGTTTGTCAAAAAGGGCTGACAGTTCAGGATTTGTTTGATCAGTAACAGGACAATTGTACGACGGGCTTGCAAATTGCAAATCCGCAGGCTTTAATACGACCCAACGAAGCGGCATTACCTGCATTTATCCGCTGATTAAATTTCCAAAGTTTCATTTAATTCTGGTTTCAAGCAAACCCTTGGTTATCAACTAAACTATCCCTAATGGGATGTGACTCTCGTCGAGCATAAACCGCGCATTCAGGTAGTTCAATTCCGACATTGTGCCTGAGTCATTGGCCAAAGTAACCCTGCCGTGTTGCGCAGCGCTCCGAGTCAGCATCCAACGATCCCCCACTTATGATTCAAGTTCCCCGTTCTGATTCCTTGCCGAGAGGTACCCGCAGTGAGTAGCGACTTGATTGTTCACGTGACCGATGCAAGTTTTGAAGATGATGTAGTGAAATCCAAAAAGGCCGTTCTGGTGGATTTCTGGGCCGAGTGGTGCGGTCCCTGCAAGATGATCGCCCCCATGCTGGATGAAGTGGCGAATGAATACAAAGACAAACTGACCATTGCCAAGGTCAACATTGATGAGAATCCCAAAACACCGCAACGTTTCAGTGTTCGCGGTATTCCCACGCTGATCCTGTTCAAGAACGGTCAGGTGGAAGGTCAAAAGGTCGGCGCCTTGCGTAAGTCTGACCTCACCGCTTTTCTGGATGGTAAATTGTGAGAGGCTTTCTAGGTAATCAGGCACGCGGTAACCGTCAAGGCGGCGGCGGTGGTGGTGGCGGTAACGGAAACAACCGTAGTAATCGCCAACCTCGTGGCGGCGGTGGCGGACGACATCGACGTAATCCAATGAATGAAGGATTACCGCCGGATGATTTTCCGGACCACGAAGATATTTCCATTATTCCCCAAAGTGAGTTAGCAGCGTCGCGGTTGTCGATGAATTTGACGACCCTCAAGCTTAAGCCCGTTGGTGAGTTGCTTGAGATTGCCGCTCGCATGGGTCTGGAGAATGTCGCCCGCGCACGCAAACAGGACATCATTTTTGAAATCCTGAAAGCGCATGCACGTAGCGGTGAAGTGATCTACGGCGAAGGCGTACTGGAAATTCTTCAGGATGGATTTGGTTTTCTGCGCTCTGCCGATAGCTCGTATCTTGCAGGACCCGATGACATTTACGTTGCGCCGTCCCAGATCCGTCGTTTCAATTTAGGTACTGGCGATTCAATCGCAGGTTTGATTCGTCCTCCGCGTGAAGGTGAACGTTACTTCGCTCTGTCGAAAGTTGGTGAAATCAATTTTGATACACCGGAAAACTCACGTCATAAAGTACTGTTTGAAAATCTGACGCCGCTGCATCCCACCAAACGTTTAAAGCTCGAACGTGGTACGGGTGCAACGGAAGACTTGACGGCACGCGTGATTGAACTGGTTGCGCCGATTGGCAAAGGTCAGCGCGGCTTGATCATCTCGCCGCCCAAGGCCGGTAAAACGATGTTGCTGCAGAATATCGCCAGTTCCATTGCGGCTAATCATCCGGAAGTGCATTTAATCGTTCTGTTGATCGATGAACGTCCGGAAGAAGTAACTGAAATGACCCGCACCGTTCGCGGTGAAGTGGTGTCATCCACATTCGATGAGCCCGCTTCCCGTCACGTGCAAGTGGCAGAAATGGTCATCGAAAAAGCCAAGCGTCTGGTAGAACACAAACGCGACGTGGTCATCCTGCTCGACTCCATCACTCGTTTGGCGCGTGCTTACAATACCGTGGTACCCAGCTCCGGAAAGGTATTGACCGGTGGTGTGGATGCCAATGCGCTGCAACGCCCGAAACGTTTCTTTGGTGCAGCACGTAATGTTGAAGAAGGTGGATCGCTCACAATTCTTGCTACTGCGCTGATCGACACCGGTTCACGCATGGATGATGTGATCTATGAAGAATTCAAGGGTACGGGTAATTCCGAAATTCATCTTGATCGCCGTGTGGCTGAAAAGCGTGTGTTCCCTGCAGTGAATATCAATCGTTCTGGTACGCGCCGTGAAGAACTGATTACCAGTCAGGACGAACTCGCGAAGATCTGGATTCTGCGCAAACTGTTGCATCCGATGGATGAGCTGGCTGCGATTGAATTCCTGATCGACAAGATGAAAGACACCAAGACGAATGGTGATTTTTACGACGCGATGAAGCGTGGATAAAATCACTGTTTCAAATTACTGCGCTCGCTATCTCGCATCGTTACGTTGCTCGTGACCCTCATGTATGCTGTATACACTCCGGTCACTGCGCTACGG
>DATAHE010000573.1:0-3361 GCA_036263355.1 Steroidobacteraceae bacterium
AACACTTCGGGCACTTCCACCTTGCCGATGCGAATCATGTTCTCCAGCAATTGTGTTTGCTTCAATTCCAATTGCTTGGCGGAATCGAGATGCTGTTCGACGCAACCACCACACAACTTGTAGTGCTGACATGTCGGTTCAACACGATCTGGCGAAGGCTTGATCACTTCATTCAGCACTGCTTCCTGAATGCCTTTGCGATGCCGCAACAATTGCACAGTGACGGTTTCGCCCGGCAATGCGCCATCGATAAACACCGCGCGACCATTATGCTTCGCAATGCCCTGCCCTTCGTGTGAAAGATCCACCACTTCAAGCGTCAATACTTCGTTGCTTTTTGGTTTTAAGTGTCGAGCCATTAACTAATAACCTGCTTTGTTTCCCTTCCTTGAAGGGCATAGTGGCGTTTTCAATTAAACGCGTTCATGGTGAGCCTGTCGAACCATTCAAACACAAATCCAATGAACCCTTCGACGAGCTCAGGGTGAACGGTTCTACTGGATTCCCGCTTGCGCGGGAATGACGATGTGCTTTGTTGATACGTTCACAGTGCTCAATGGGCATGAATCTCAACGCACCGTCAGATCTGCACTTCCGGCCAAGCTTCCAAAAATTCCTTGAAGTGAGACCGATCATGTTGTCCTAGATACTCACGGATCAACTGGTTCTCCGCCAGATATTCTTCGCGTGATAAACGGCCACGCATCAATTCAAAGCGCAGATAAACAAGAAAGGTATTCAGCACATCGGTTTCGCAATAATTGCGAATGTCTTCAATACCACCATCAAGCCAGCAATCCCATACTTTATCGCCACTCATACCCAGTTTGCCAGGCAAACTCAGCAGCATCGCAACGTTCTGCAAGCTGGCACGACCGCGACCCTGATAACCAGACATCACATCCATCACATCAATATGTCGCCAATGAAAACGGTTGAGGTAATTGTTCCAGCGGAAGGATTGATCTTCATCACCGACTTCCCAGTAACGTGGTGCCGCAATGCCGTGACGCAGCGCGCGATAGTGCAGCACCGGCAAATCAAAACCACTGCCATTCCACGACACCAGATCAGGAGTGTATTTTTCGATGCCATCAAAAAAGCGCTGAATAATTTCTGCCTCAGGCGCATTGGGCTCGCCCAATGACCACACCTTGAAGGAGTCGCGCGTACGCAAACCCACCGATATAGCAACCACACGTTGTTGTTCGAGGCTGAGAAACTCGCTGCCCGTGTCCTCGCGTCGCTTGGTCTGCATGACATACCCCACCTGTTTATCGGTGAGATCATGCAAATCATAAATGCGGCGCCCTAGTTCAACATCGGGAATGGTTTCTATATCGAAAGCAAAAACATGCATGGTCGAGTCCGGTCAATTTATTTGTGCGGTGATTCTACCTTTAGATGCAAGCTCGCGCCGCAAAATCCTGATGCATACGTCGAGTTAGTGTGCAACAGGACCACATCGAATGCATCACAACCGTACGATCCTGACGTTCGGCGCACGCTTGTATTGTAAGATTGATCGACACCGAAGCCAGCAGGATAACGATGCAGGATCGTCACATTTTATTTACCGCGAACCAGTTCGAGGCGCGCGAACTCGCTGATGAGGACATTCCGGCGTTGCAGCAGTTCTACGAGGAAAACGCGGCTTACTTCATACTCGCGAATGACATGCCCGCTCGCGATGATGAAGCCCAACGGGAATTCGATGATCTGCCGCCTCCGGAAATGCCTTTCAATCGGCGTTTTCTCATCGGTTTCTACAAAAACAGTCAGCTGATTGGCATGGCCACGGTACTGTCAGATTTCCTTGCTGCCCAGGTCTGGCAGATCAGCTTCTTTATTATTTCGACCTCCTTGCATGGCAGTGGCAGCGCGCGAGATATGTATGGCGCCCTCGAACACTGGATGGAATGCAACGGAGCACAATGGATTCGCCTTGGCGTTATTATCGGTAACCACAGGGCAGAACGCTTCTGGGAGAAGTGTGGATATGTCGAAACCCGCAAACGATCGGGAGTGATATTTGGCAACCGCATTCATACACTGCGTGTGATGGCAAAGCCATTCAACTACGCAACCATCGATCAATACTTAACGCTGGTACTGCGAGACCGGCCTGAGACGCCTTGATACCACTACCTGTTATCCGGCGCGCTTCATTAATACTGCAACGGCGACAATCAACCCTTCTTCATCGGTGAGCGTGAGATGACCATCACCCACACCAAACTGATCTGCCAGAGCGCGGCCACGCTCTGACCAGATCACCTCGGGCTTGCCCCAGGCATTGGGGGCAAATCCACAATCCTTGATCCACATGCCATGTGCAAAGCCGGTACCTAGCGCTTTAACAATGGCTTCCTTTGCAGCGAAGCGCATTGCAAGGAAGCGCACCGGTCGCTTGTTGGTATGAAACAGCTCGAGCTCCTGCGGCATCAGCAGATGATTCACAAATCTTTCACCGTGACGCTCGAATACCTTCTGCACACGCTCCATCTTTACCAGATCAGTGCCAATGCCAAAGATCATATCTGACCTCGTGCTTCAACCATCAAACGCTTCATCTCACGCACCGCACCAGCCATGCCGTCGAGCAGTGCTCGCGCAACAATGGCGTGGCCAATATTCAGTTCAACGATTTGTGGAATGACCGCAATCGCCTGCACATTGTGATAGTGCAATCCGTGCCCAGCATTCACGATCAAGCCCAGTCCCGCTGCGTGCGCTGCCGCCTTCTGCAGTCGTTGCAACTCTCGTGACTGCTCTGCACCATGCGCATCGGCATAAGCACCTGTGTGAAGTTCAACGACGGGAGCACCCAATTTTGCAGCCGCATCCAATTGACGTGGATCAGCATCAATAAAGATGGAGACGCGAACACCGGCAGCGTCCAATCGTTGACATGACGCTTTGATGTAATCGAAGTTGGCAATCACATCCAGTCCGCCTTCAGTCGTTAACTCCACGCGACTTTCTGGCACAAGACAGCAATCTTGCGGCTTGATTTCTTCAGCGATCTTGATCATCGCTTCGGTGCAAGCCATCTCCAGATTCATGCGTGTCTTCAGTGTTTCACGTAACACGCGCACATCGCGATCCTGAATATGACGACGATCCTCACGCAAATGCACCGTGATGCTATCTCCACCGGACTGCTCCGCAATCAAAGCGGCGTGTACGGGATCAGGATAGCTGGCACCACGCACCTGACGCAGCGTAGCTACGTGATCCACATTCACACCCAGATATATTGCATTCATATTCATAGCTCAATAACGTGACTCGCATTGGCGCGGTTAACTTTGTGGACGGCGTTCAAAACAGGACGTTTTCACGCAGCCTACAGGGATGT
>DATAHE010000574.1:0-4575 GCA_036263355.1 Steroidobacteraceae bacterium
TGTTTTGTAATTAAAATTGAATGCGCCCTTTTTATTTTTTTCCTGTTTTCCCCGCTACTTTTGAACGTAGCTTTTAACATTTTTTGTTATCGCTATCAGTTTACAGAAAAGATAGGGCTACGCAATTTCGGTAAATGCACAGTCGATGAATTTTGTGATTCATCTAAACTCAAATCTTCCGCGTTGCAGCGCGAACATCAATTGCAGCAATGCCAGTCAGAGCCATCATGTACGCATGCTTATTATTCCGCGTCACGACTGCACCGTTTGGATTGAATTCAATAGCAGCGCGATCCGATGATCGCAGGTTTGTGTTTTCCTTTTTATCAGTACGAGATACCTTCAACTTGCAGTACCTGCTGAATGACAAGTAACGTGCAACAGTTCATCGGTCCATACCCCTTCCACAACTTGAATTCTCCTATCTGCTCTGGATGACCAGCGAAATATCGGCCAACAATTGTTGCCTTTGCTTGAGGCCGGTCAGACATGGTCGATACCATCTTGTCGAACTTGATAAACAACGCATCGTCCAGCAATGTGGTCGGCATTCCCTCCACAATCATTTGTTGTAAGCGCGGTGCATCTGCCTGCTGTGGATTAAACACTGACGGTGGGTTGACCAGACCGCCGTAGTTCAGCCAGATGGAACTCAGGTTTGGCTTGCATGCATCAGTCAATGTAAACAATCGGTATCCATGAGTGACTTCACCAGCAACCTTTATCAGCTTGTGATTAAAACTATCAGGATGTGATGCAAGCTCGCAAAGCGTTGTGCTGACAATTTCTTCGGATGCTGCAAAGCTTGATGCTGGAAACAGCATCGCGCATGCAACGGCGAATTTTTTGAGCAGTTGTTTCATAGGCGACATATATTCTTCATCAATTACATGGGCGGCAGCCCAGCTTCGATATCCGATGCGGACATACTGGTTCGCGCGCTGGCGCTCAGGTCCTTCAGATCACTGGCGACATCATTAGCCAGCGAACGCACGGCAGGACTCGGATCACTACGCAACATTTCGACGTAGCCAACATTCAGCGCGTTGCCGTTATTGCGTAATGCGAGCAGTGCATCGAGCCGCACGTCAGTGTCCGGGTCATGCAGCAGTGGCACGATCGCATCGGCAGCTTTTATGTTACGCAACTTCGCAAGTTGCACGAGCGCGTCTTGTCGATCCTTTGCGTGCGTGCTCTTCAGTTTCACCTGCGCTTTCGCCACCTGATCTTCGAGCAAGGTATCATTGCCCCGCTGCGCAAGTACCTGAGCTGCAACCCGTTTCAGATCGGGATCGCTTTGATTGTGATACATCGTTTGAAGTGCATCATCAGGCAGGTGATCGCGATCACGCGCCATATCGAAAATAGCCTTTGTAGCAACGGCGATTTTTTCCTTGGGCGGATTATCGGCAAGGATACCGTTGACCCTTTCGACAAAAGAGCGGGAATCATTTGGCGGGCTGATCTCCAGATTCCTCAGTATCTCGACACTGTTGACGTTATTGACGACGGTTGAATCACTACAGGCGGTGCCGCTGTCTTTGACACGCTTGGGAATTTCAGCTGCCTTGCCGTTAGCAGCGAGATTGCTCGCATCGGAAGACCATCGCGTATTTTTTAATTCATTCTGTGCGGTTGCCAGTGATGCTTCCAGACCTTCTATCCTGCTTTCTAGCAACGCTATTTTCTGATCCGGATCAGAATTGCCAGCTATCAAATAACTGGCTCCATACGTCAGCATTCCTCCAATGAACGCCGCAATAACCAGTTTTCGCCTGGAGCTTGACCCATAAGTCATTGCTACCTCCACCCTCTATTCGGTACCAACCATCTTTCTGGGAAGTGACGCGCACAGGAAACGGCGGAGTTTTTCTCCGCCGTTCCAAACGAGTCAAACACTCAGCAGATGTGCTGACCTGTTATTACTGCAACAATGATCAATTGAACTTGAATTGCTGGTTGCTACCCCAGTTACAGGTGTATTGCTGGATCTTGGCGCCATTGGCAGTTGAGCTGCCACTCACGTCAAGACACTTGCCACTGTTCCTGTTGATGATCTCTGCATTGCCAGTACCATCGTTGGCGAAGGCCAGACTCCACTGCTGATTGTTGCCGTTCGAGCAATCATACAATTGAACGGTAGCACCATCAGCAGTAGACGCACTTGCCACATCGAGGCAACGTCCGCTTTGCACACCCTTGATGGAATAGTAGCCACCACCATTGGACACGAAGGTCCATGACTGGTTGCTGCCACCCCAACAGGCATACTGCTGGATCGTGCTGCCATTACCGGTGCCCGCTGCATCAACGCAGCTTCCCGAGTTACGTGCACGGATGATGACATTGCCCGAAGGTGCTGTGCCACCTCCACCACCGCTCGAGCTTGAGCTCGATGACGAGCTGCTTGAGCTTGAGCTGCCACCACCAGAGCCTGCATCCCACACCGTTACATTAGATTGACCGCTGCCATTCCAACCTTCAGTTAGCATGATCTGCATGTTCTGTGTGCCCAGATTCATGCCCTTGCTTGCCCATGCGTTAAAGTGATTTTGCATGGTGATGGTGCCAGACTTGCGTTGTGAATTTCTAACACTGATGTACTGCCAGAAAGTAGCCGTGCCAATAATAGAAGGCTGGTTCACTTGTTGATGTTTCCAGATGGTGTAGGTGCTGCCATCAGACGTATACGTTCCCATATTCTGGCCCTGAGTGAGGCCATTCCAGGATTCGGCAACGTAGTACTCAACCAACGGATTGGTTGTCCAGCCATAGACTGCCAATGATCCACCACCGCTATTGTTGTAGACACCTGCGTTGTAACCGATGTTACGAGCGGATCCTGTACTCCAACCTTTGCCAGACGTGAAGTCGCCAATGTTGCTCCAGTTGGTGCTGTAGTTACCGGCAGAACCCAAGGTCATTGACACATAGCCTTGACCATTAGACCACAGTGAATAGTAAAAGCCGTTGTTGGTGCCTGTTTGATTATTCGAGAACGTTTGAGCATCAGATGCCGTTGCGTACAAACCAAGAGCGCCGATGACTGCTGCCGCAGCGCCTTTGGTCATAAGAGATTTTCTTCGTGCGATTGAATTAAACATGTATTACCTCTATTTGTAATTAAAATTTAAATACACCTTTATATTTTTCTTCCTGGTATTCCCCACTACTTTTTATGTAGCTTGTTAACATTTTTTGTTACCGCTACCATTCTACAGAAAGGACTGGTCGCTGCAACCTCGGTAAATGCGTTATTGCAGCGTGAGATGAATTTGGACAGTGAAGGAACGCTGTTGCGTTGCAGTATCAATGCGTTCGTCAAATCATTAAATGCAAAACGGCTCGAGAGACAACGGTGTATACACTTTTCAACGTTATCAACTCGAGCCGCCAACGCAACAGAACGCAGATCTATACCACTTACATATAAGTGTCATCGTGTAGGACAATCTTTACAAACGATATCAGCTTTTGGGCTTTGTCTCCGCAGCAGCAGTCTTTGTTGAAGCGGCCTGACTACCCAGCGCGCGCAACCATTCACTGGCTTGCTTGCTCGATTCATCAAACGTTTGTGCTTTTTGCAAAGCAGTAATGGCACCGGGATTATCTTTCAACCCATAGTGCGCCACCGCGAGACGCATCCACACATCACCCATGCGTTTGATGCCGCCTTTCTGAATGGCCTTCTCCAGCATTTCTTTTGAAGGCTGCCACTGTTCATTGTCACCATACATCGCGCCCAACTTGTAGTAGTAATCACCCTTCTCTGACATGGCTGCCAGTTTCTTCAGGGTATTTTCTGCACGTTGCGACTCATGGGCATTGATCCATGCGTTGGCAATCAGATCAAGATTTTCCTCGCTGGCCGGAATACGATTTTTATCGATTGCATCCTGCATCAGCGTGCCGGCCTTGTATGGAACTTCAAGCATCATGTACACGTTGTAAAGATTCTTGATCTCGTTCGGTTTCTGGACAAAGCCCAGACGATCAGCGAGTGCCAATACGGCGACAGACTGTGCATCATCCTTCATTTCATACAGCACACTGGACAACTGCTTCCAGTAATCTGATTTATCAGGAACCTTGGTAATCAGTTGCACGAGTGCTTCGGCACATGCCTTGTAATCTTTGAGTTCATAATTGATGGCGAGCTTCATTTGCAACCACTGCTCTTTGGGTTCCTTGGTTTTCGACAAGGCGAGATCAATCTGTGGCGCCGCGTCCTGATACCGCTTCTTTTCCGACAGTGCGTTCGCCAGGAAGATGTGCGCTTCGGCTGTTATCTGTCCGCATGCGTTTGCAATGTAATCCTGAAGCGTCTTGATACCGTCATCGAACTGACCGACAACAATATATAGCTGCCCGAGATTGTACTGCACCTGTTCTCGTTGTGTTCTTGGCAGACCATTGGCGGACAACGACTTGGCAAAGGCCTTTGCCGCATTGGGATAGTCATTCTTGGAACTATAGGCAATGCCAAGATTGTAGTTCACCAGCGCCTTTTCATATTCAGAACCTTTGTCAGACATCTTGCTCAGCTTTTCGATGGCTTCCGCAGTCTTGTTCTTG
>DATAHE010000575.1:0-8725 GCA_036263355.1 Steroidobacteraceae bacterium
TCCTGTACCGGCTGCATATAAGCCTTGATCCCTTCGACATGTACAAGGTCAGCTCGCAGACGATTGATGATCTCTTGCGCATTTTCCTTTCGCTGACCATGCGGCTTGAGCGTCAACAACATGCGGCCGCTGTTCAGTGTGGTGTTGATGCCATCAACACCGACGAATGATGAGAGTGATTCAATCGCGGGATCTTGCAGAATGCGTGCAGCGAGCTGCTGCTGACGATCCGACATCGCACTGAATGAAATGGTCTGCGGTGCTTCGGTGATGACCTGAATCACGCCGGTGTCCTGCGCGGGAAAGAAACCCTTTGGCACCAGTACGTATAACAACACTGTAAACGCGATAGTGCCAATCGCCACCCAGAGTGTTTGACGCTGGCGATCCAGTACCCACGTTAATGCGGTTGCATACCTCGCGGTAATGTTATCGAACGCACGCTCGCTCCAACGCGAAAAGCGTTCCTGCAAACCAGCTGGCTTTTCATTTGCTTTGGCAGCTTCCGTTGCATCATCAAGTTTGGGTTCATGCTTGAGCAACTTGGCACACAACATGGGCGTCAGCGTCAGCGACACAAATGCAGAAACAAGAATGGTGACTGCCAGCACGATGGCAAATTCACGGAACAGTCGTCCCACCACATCGCTCATGAACAACAATGGAATCAGCACGGCGATCAATGAAACCGTCAGCGAGATGATGGTGAAGCCAATCTGTTGTGATCCTTTCAGCGCTGCCTGCAGTGGCTTCTCGCCCGCTTCGATATGACGCGAGATGTTTTCAATCATCACGATGGCGTCGTCAACCACAAATCCGGTGGCGATGGTCAACGCCATTAACGACAGATTATTGAGACTGAAACCCGCGAGATACATCACACCAAACGTACCCACCAGTGACAACGGCACTGCCATGCTGGGAATGAACGTGGCGCGAGCGCTACGCAGGAAGACGAAGATCACCATCACCACCAGCGCCACTGACAACATCAATTCAAACTGCACATCTTCAACCGAGGCACGAATAGTGATCGTGCGATCAGTAAGAATGTTGATGTTGACGTTAGGCGGCAGTGATTCCTTCAAGCTGGGTAGCAGGCTCTTGATGCTGTCTACGACTTTGATGACATTGGCGCCTGGCTGACGTTGCACATTGAGAATGATCGCCGGTTCCTTATTTGCCCATGCGGCCAGCTTGCTGTTCTCCGCGCCTTCAACTACTTTAGCCACATCACCAAGACGCACTGCTGCATCGTTGCGATACGCCACAATCATGTTCTGGAATTCTTCAGCTGAACGCAGCTGATCATTCGCATCAATCGTTGATGCGCGCTGCGGTCCATCAAAGCTTCCCTTCGCCGTGCTGACATTGGCCGCACCAATCGCTGTACGTAAATCCTCAATATTCATCCCCGCAGCAGCCAACGCGCGCGTATCTGCAATGACTCGTACGGCAGGACGATTACCGCCAGCCAGACTCACTAAACCCACACCACTGATCTGCGAGATCTTCTGTGCAATGCGTGTATCAACCAGATCGTGTAATTGTGAAAGACCAACTGATGATGAGGTGATGCCCAGTGTCAGAATCGGCGCATCGGCGGGATTTACCTTGCTATATATCGGTGGAGCCGGCAGATCAGTGGGTAACAAAATGGAGCCGGCATTAATCGCAGCCTGTACTTGTTGTTCTGCCACATCCAGTGCCAGTGACAATTCAAACTGTAACGTGATGACGGATGCGCCTGCAGAGTTGGATGAAGACATCTGCTTCAGTCCCGGCATCTGTCCAAATTGTCGTTCCAGCGGCGCCGTCACCGCCGAGGTCATGACCTCCGGACTGGCACCAGGATACAAAGTGGTGACCTGAATGGTTGGATAGTCCACCTCGGGCAATGCCGAGAGTGGCAGCAGGCGATAGGCAACAAAGCCAGCCACCATGATGGCCACCATCAGCAACGAAGTAGCGATGGGCCGTACGATAAACAGGCGCGACGGATTCATGATCTTATTGCGATGTCTTATTGCGCAGGCTGCTGCTTACGTTGCCAGGTCTGGCCATCACCTTTACGTTGTTGACTATTCTGATCGGCTCCGCTGCGGCCCGACCAATGTTGACCGGAGTTTTGTCGTCCTGAATTTTGTAAAGGATCCGGTGCACCAGAGGCAACCGCCTGTGCTGCTGCATCACTGCTGATTTTGACAGAACGGCCATCGCGCAATTTATCGAGACCATCCGTGACCACGCGCTCACCCGCATTCAAGCCTTTGTTGACGATGGTGTTATTACCCGTGTTGGCGGCACTGACGACAACCGGTCGCATACTGACCGTGTTATCTGGCTTCACCACGTAAACATAGGTACCACTGCCACCGGTTTGAATTGCCGCAGTAGGCACTATCGTTGCGCCCTTGCTCACCGACAACTGCAGACGAACATTCACAAACTGATTCGGAAACAAGGTGCTCGCATCGTTCTTGAATTCTGCTTTCAGTTTTACTGTGCCGGTGGTGGGATCAATCTGGTTATCTGCTGTCAACAAGGTGCCACTCGCCAGTTTTGTTTTGCCGTCGCGATCCAGTGCATCCGCTGGCAACTGCATGCCTGCATTCAGTTGCTTCATGATCGGCGGCACACGATCACCAGGCACGGCGAACACCACCGTGATGGGATTTAATTGAGTAATGACAACAATGCCATTTGCATCATTGCTGGATACCAGGTTACCTGGATCGATCTGCCGCAAACCAAGACGGCCACTGATCGGTGCAGTGATCTTGGTGTAACTTAAATTCAACCTCGCATTCGCGACCTGCGCCTGATCAATGGCAACAACGCCTTGATACTGACGTACCAAGGCAGCTTGCGTATCAACCTGCTGTTGCGAGATGACCTTGTCGCCCACCAGTCCCTGATAACGTTCAAGATCATGCTTGGCATTATCCAGCTGAGCCTGATCACGTTGTAGTTGCGCCAGTTGCTGTTCATACGCCACTTGATAAGGACGCGGATCAATCACGGCGAGCACTTCGCCCGCTTTGACAACCTGCCCTTCGCGAAACAGCACCTTGTCGAGTTGACCAGAAACGCGTGCGCGCACAATGGAGGTATTGCGCGAAGTGACCGTACCCACAGCAGAAATATATTGAGGTACATCAGAAGTCGTCACCGTAGCAACGGAGACGGTGGGCGCCATATCAAATGGCGGTCGACCATCTTTGCGACCAGCGCCTTGCCCACCTGGCCCTTGTCCACCCTGATTCGGTGGTCGACGCGATGCATCTTGCGAGGCGGTAATCAAAGGATAAGAAAGAACGGCCGTGATTAGAGCCAGGGATAGATACTTTAAAATAGACCTGGGCTTGGCAGCAGAAATCATCGTGAACTTACTCGTTATTCCGTTGTTAATAGTCAATGCTTAACATGCCTAACGCATGCCAACCGAAAAGGTGCACAGATTACCGTCAAAATGAAGTAATTGACATGATTGAGGCAAGTTAATCATCACCGCGCGATTACGACAAAACCAGCCTCATTGTCGCATGTCACTTTGAACTTAAATCGATGACATATCTGACATGGATCACCTGGCGGCATCCCGCATCGGTGTCATGAGACATCAGTAACGCGTAATAGTTACCGCGAAATCTCTTAACTCATACAAATATTCGTCTAGCGTCACAATATCCATGCAGGGCGTTGCACCCTTGCCCCAGAATTTGCCATTCGCCAGTTTACGTACGATGGCCACGGCCGCCATGCCGGGAATGTTGGCGCCATCATTATTCATCGCAACCAGCTCCCACACGCGGGTGATGGGCTGACCATTTTTTCCAATGCCACTCAACTTGACGAACATGCCACTACGACCATTGCCTAAGGGCTGCATCAACACGGCAATTTTTGTTAGCAAGGGCGCAAGCTTTCTTGCACTTCGCAATAGCTTGAATCTCACCAGCCACGACAACCACCACAGACCACAATGCGTCGTGCGCAGCCCCAACCCCGCTCGAAATCTCACTGTTTTTACGCCCGCATATCGCTGCGGAAAAATTTCGAGATCGGGCACATCGCAATTGCCAAACCAGCGCGTGCCGATGCTGGATGCAAAACGATGTCGGCCCGTGCTTTGCCAGCCATACACCCATTTCCATGCACCATCACGCCATTGACGAAAGGGTTTACCGATATAACTCATCACCGCCTGCACCGTTGCCGCACCCGGAATTTTTTCGGATGAGGTGATGCCATAGTCAATCACTTGCAGCTGTTCAAACTCAGCCAGATGCATGTCAATCACTGCAGCAGCCAAAGTAGGCACCGAGCTAGCGCCACTCACCACCATCACTTCCTTCTCCATCGCAGCCGCATCCAGCTTGCTGATACCCAGTACAAACTCGCGCGCATCAGCAATATCAATGTAATGAATGCCAGCATCAATCGCTGATTGTGCAACGTGGTAGTTCTGATTTTGAAATGGACCAACCGTATTGATGACCACCTTGATTTGCAATTCACGAAAGCGTTCAGCAAGGTTCTGGGCAGTGCTATCTATATGTGCAGCGTGTGAACCATGGTGTTTGGCAACCGCCTCTGCTTTCTTGAGGTTGTGACCAGCAACCACCACTTCGACGTTGGGAATCTGCGCGAGCTTTTTGACAATCAGCAACCCGAAGTTGCCATAGCCACCAAGCACCAGTACGCGATAGGGAGAAGTCATTGTATAAAATCTTTTATTGAATAAACCGCCACGCCGTTTCTTCGGTAGGCACCATACAAGAATCGCGCTTGCCAAACCAGCGATAACGATTGCGGGCGATTACCCGGTATGCAGCATCTCTGGCAATGGCGGGTATAACCCGCAGCACCACGGCTATTTTCCATACGCTACCGATTCGGGTGAGGATGCGAATAATCGCGTCGGTATCGGTATGTCCGCCTTGCTCGTCTAACAGCAAGAATGACATCGGATCATCGGCATTCAACCCATGATTGATGAGTAATTGCTTTCCCGCTTCAGATTGCATCGCTGCGAACAGGAACTGCTTCTTCTTGTCATGACGAAGGATAAACTTGACCCATCCATTGCAGAGCAGACACACGCCATCAAACACAATCACCGGATTGGTTGGATTATTGGCTGGGTTATTGGATGGATTGTGTGATTGGTTAGCCAACATCCAGCCATCCTTTGTATTTAACAAGTAATCCGACGATTGGCAAAGCAGCCGCAACATCAAATCCATATCGGCCATTGTTGACCGACTCGCTTGCAGTTACCGCATCAAACCAGCTCACCGGCAACGGTATACCCATCGCACGAACGTTGATCAACCGCCAGTTGATAACCTGAGTTGTCGCATCATATGCCAGCATGAATTTGAATCGTGTTGGGCCCAGATATTCGACCAGTGTGGTCCCTTGCGCGGATAAGTACGACGTCATGCGTCGATTACCAAAGCGTCGTGTCCACACTTCCTCGTGATGATTGCATTCGATGCTGACTTCAATCGGCTGATCATCGCCAGCTGGCGGTAATGATGTCGCCCACGCGAACAAACGCGAAAGCACTCCGGTGCCTCTGAGGACATTGCATCTTCCATTGAGAACCTTGCTCTGCCCATTGTGCAGATAGCGAATAGGCTGCGGCAGCTGATTAAAGCCATCATCCAGCAGTTGGTGAAACAGCGGCTTCGACATAACGGCACTCTGCCATCAACCCAAGGGCAATGCCATAAAATATTTCTGCCTGCGTTAACCCGAATTTCAAACCCGCTGCGTTTATAGCCTTACCGGACGCACTGCGTTCAATCACTGGAGAAGGCTATGAAACTCGCTTGGCAATTATGGTTAAAACTACTGGGCATGCTGATCGCAATGATGATGACTGCGTGCGTCTCACATACCGACTCGGGGCACGAGGGTGAAAGTACTGGCACAACAAACTCGATTAAGCCGAGTGATCAGGCTAATGAAACACTTGATGATTTAAAAACAAAAATCGAACGTGAAACAGTTGTCCCGGAGAAAGACAAACACACACGCGTAGCAGTTGTGGATACGCTGACCAGCGCCGACGTCAATCAGTCTCCAGATGCCAGCGTGGCCGGTGCAATGCAGCGTGTGCAGGGCATCAAGGTTGATCGCGCACGTAACTCGCTTGCAAAAGTCGAGCAAGCGGCAAGCCCCAGCGTTGCCTATTCAGTGAAGGAGGCGGTAGCTCCGATGTATGAGCCGATGCCCGCGCCGTACTATCATCAGGACGTCAACACTGAAAAATACCAGCATATCAAGGACAATCCCGTTCACCTCGTCAGTGAACAACCCGTCTCTACATTTTCAGTTGATGTGGACACGGGATCATATGCGAATGTGCGTCGCTATCTGAACAGCGGCGCATTACCACCGCAAGATGCCGTTCGTGTTGAGGAGATGATCAATTACTTTGATTATCACTATGCACCGCCTGCAGATCGCAGCACGCCATTTAAAGTGAGCACAGAGTTGGCGGCTTCACCATGGAACAGCAATGCCATACTGATGAAGGTAGGTATTAAAGGTTACGAGATTGATGCGAAGGAACGTCCGGCTGCGAATCTGGTGTTCCTGATTGATGTCTCTGGTTCGATGAATGAACCTAATAAACTCCCCTTGCTGAAGAAATCATTCAACATGATGGTGGACCAGCTCTCTGCGAGTGATCGCGTTGCCATTGTCGTATATGCCGGTACTGCGGGCGTTGTGCTCGACTCGACACCCGGTAATGAAAAAGCAAAGATTCGCGGCGTGCTGGACAAGCTGGAAGCGGGCGGCTCGACCAACGGCGCACAGGGCATTACGCGCGCTTATCAACTGGCACATGATCACTTCGTCAAGAATGGTATCAATCGTGTGGTGCTGGCCACAGACGGTGATTTCAATGTCGGCGTGGTTAACTTTGAATCGCTGCTCGATATGGCCAAGCGCGAACGCACTTCTGGCGTCGCGTTGACCACCTTGGGATTTGGCGAAGGTAACTACAACGATCAATTGATGGAACAACTGGCTGATGCAGGCAACGGTAACTATGCTTATGTAGATACCTTGAATGAGGCACGTAAGGTATTGGTGTCAGAACTTTCTTCAACACTGTTCACTATTGCCAAGGATGTAAAAATTCAAGTTGAATTCAATCCTGCCACGGTGAAGGAATACCGGCTGATTGGTTACGAAAACCGTGCATTGGCTCGCGAAGATTTCAACAACGATAAAGTTGATGCCGGTGAGATCGGCGCAGGTCATCGCGTGACAGCGTTGTATGAAATCATTCCAGCCAACAGTAAAGGTTTGGTGGATTCACTACGCTATGGCAGTGCAACCAGCACCGACAAGGCTGCACGCGGTGACGAGTTTGCATTGCTACGCTTGCGTTACAAGCAACCCGATGCCGATAGCAGCAAGCTACTGGAATATCCAATCAAGACTAATGCGGTCGTAGCTAAAGACCAGATGTCTACTGATCTGCGTTTTGCCGCCAGCGTTGCGGCATTCGGCCAGCTACTGCGTGGTGGCAGGTATGTTGATCAGTTCAGCTATGCCGATGTAATCAAGCTGGCTAATAGTGGCGCAGGCGAAGACGTCGATGGCTATCGCCATGAATTCATGTCGCTGGTTAAACTGGCTAACGAGATCTCGGCACGCACTGCTGCTACTTCGGGTAAGCACGAGGGTCGGATGGCAGAGAGATAGTCAACGGATCAAGAATCAGCGATGCATCAAGCATGCAGCATGTTCATCTACCGTCAATTGCGGCATACTCCGGCGCGTTCAAGTACCGCCGGAGTATGGATTGGAAGAGCTTGATGACACTGCGTTGATGCTGCGCTATCGCGATGGCGATATGCGAGCATTCGAGTGTCTTTACCAGCGCCACAAAACCATATTGTATCGTTACCTGCAACGCATGTGCAAACAACCGGAGATGGCCAATGACGTCTTTCAGGAAGTCTGGAGCAAGGTGATTGCACAGCGTGACCGCTATGAGGTGCGAGCGCAGTTCAAGACGTTTCTTTACACCATTGCACGCAATGCTGCGCTCGACATGTTCCGACGACACAGGGCCGAACATATCAATGACTGGACTGATATTGATGATCAAGCAAATCAATTGCAGGATGGGTCGTTGTCACCGGAAACTGAGGCAGTAACAACGCAGCTAAAACAGGACCTGAAGCTGGAACTGCAGAAGCTACCCGCAGCACAGCGTGAAGCATTTTTATTGTTTGAAGAGGCGGAACTTGATTTGCACGAGATCGCCGCCATCACGGATACTAGTATGGAAACTGTAAAAAGCCGTTTGCGATATGCGGTGAACAAGCTGCGTGCCGCGTTACATCACCATCGACCCGATCATCATCCCGGTCATGCGCTTACTTCTGGAGGTACATCATGAGCCATCATGAAGACAAGCACAACCAGATGACAGACGATGAGTTCGATACGTATCTAAAGCGTAACTCATCGGTGTCCAGCCAATATATGCAGGCTGCACAGGATGAGGTGCCTACTGAGCTGGATCAAAAGATTTTGCGGCAAGCGCGTGAAGCGCTGAGCGACAAGAAAGTTGTAACGCACCCATCCTGGTGGACGAAGTGGAATAAACCACTGGCGCTGGCCGCTACGTTGTTATTAGCGGTTACAGTTATCTATAGAGTCGGTGATCGATCCATCGACAATCTGGCAG
>DATAHE010000576.1:0-5798 GCA_036263355.1 Steroidobacteraceae bacterium
GCCCCTTTCGCGTTCCCCAAGGTGTTTCCGCATGGCCCGCATTACCGTTGAAGACTGTCTGCAGAATGTTCCCAATCTTTTCAACCTGGTGCTGGTTGCCGCCAAGCGTGCACGCCGCATTGCCAATGGCGCCGAACCCACGGTGGATCGCGAAAATGACAAGCCAACTGTGCTGGCATTGCGCGAAATTGCCGCAGGTCACGTTGGTCCAGAAATTCTGGAAGAAGTGGATCGTCCCACGCATGAATTCGGTGCTGCCGACATGATGATGCAGGACGACTTTGGTTCAGGCATGGGCATGAAAGAATCGCTTGATGATTTCGGCGATGATTTCAAGGAAGACTTCAAGGACGATTTTAAAGAAGATTTTAAAGATGATGCGAAGCCAGCCGACGACGTCACAGGGGAATAAGCGTATTCTTTGAGGCATGAGTTACGCGTCTTCTATTTTTGGTCTGTTACCAACTGGAAGACGCGCTATCGGCATCACCCAGCTCATCAACAAGCTGGAGACCTATCTGCCACCCGACCGGGTGGAGCAAATTCGCGAAGCCTATGATATGGGCGCCGCTGCGCACGAAGGCCAGAAGCGCAAGAGCGGTGAACCTTATATTTCGCATCCCGTTGCAGTAGCCGATCTGCTTGCCGATTTGCACATGGATGCGCAGACCATTGTTGCTGCCATTCTTCACGATGTACTCGAAGATACGCCGATGTCGAAGGAAGATATCGCTGCCAAGTTTGGTGCCGATGTTGCCGAGATTGTCGATGGCGTATCCAAGCTCGACAAGGTGCAGTTCAAGAACCGCGCCGAAGCGCAGGCCGAAAGTTTCCGCAAGATGTTGCTGGCAATGGTGCGCGATATCCGCGTGATCATGGTGAAGCTTGCGGATCGCACTCACAACATGCGCACGCTGGGTTCCATGTCGCCGATCAAGCGTCGCATCATTGCGCGCGAGACGCTGGAGATTTACGCGCCCATTGCCAATCGTCTTGGCATCTACAACATCAAGAACGAACTCGAAGATCTTGGCTTGAAGAATCTTTATCCCAATCGCTACAAGGTGATTGAGAAAGCCGTGAAGCGCGCACGCGGTAACCAGAAGCAGTTCATGGGCAAGATTCAGGAGAACATTGAAGCCGCGCTAAAGAAAGCAGGCATCAAGGCTTTAGTAGAAGGTCGCGAGAAACATCCATTCAGCATCTATCAGAAGATGCGTCGTAAAAAAACGGCCTTGAATGAAGTGGTGGATGTGTTTGGTTTTCGTGTCGTCGTCGAGAACATTGATACCGCGTATCGTTGCCTTGGTGTCGTGCATGGCATCTATCGTCCCATGCCCGGTCGCTTCAAGGATTACATTGCCATTCCGCGTGTGAATGGCTATCAGTCATTGCACACCACCTTGTTCGGTCCCAACAGCATGCCAATTGAAGTACAGATACGTACTGAGGCTATGCATCAAGTTGCTGAGTCAGGCATTGCTGCGCATTGGCAGTACAAGGAAGGTGCCGAAGAAGAAACCAGTCACGATCGCGCACGCGAGTGGCTGCAACATCTTATCGAGATGCATGGTGGCAACTCCGAAGAATTTCTCGAAAGCGTCAAGGTCGATCTGTTCCCTGACAAAGTCTATGTGTTTACGCCGAAGGGCGAGATACGTCGCCTGCCGCGTGGCGCAACCGCCGTCGACTTCGCTTACTCGGTGCACACCGACATTGGTAATCGCTGCGTTGCTGCGAAGATAGATCGTCGTCTGGTGCCGCTGCGTACTCCATTACGCAATGGCCAGACGATTGAAGTCATCACGGCAAAAGGCGCAATGCCCAATCCCGCGTGGGTTAACTTTGTTGTCACGGCGAAAGCACGTACAGCAGTGCGTCACTACCTGAAGAGTCTGAAGTCAGGTGATGCCGCTGAACTCGGCAAACGTTTGTTGACGCAGGCATTGATGGAACTCGGCCTCAACTTCAAGAACATCAAGCCGGCGCAGTGGGCCAAGCTCGCAACAGATTTCAATCTAAAAAACACCACTGAATTGTTCGAGAAGGTAGGACTGGGTGAACGCCTGGCACCATTGGTTGCACAACACATGGTGCCGAATAACGCTGATGTCACGCAAACGCATGAAAGCGGACCGCTTGCCATTGCGGGTACCGAAGGCCTCAGCGTCAGTTATGCACGTTGCTGCTTCCCGATTCCGAATGATCCCATCATGGCGTATGTCACCACGGGTCATGGTATCGTCATCCATCGCGAAGCCTGCGGTAATCTCAAGAGCTTCCGCAAGCAACCCGACAAGTGGTTACCGGTTGTATGGCAACCCGCACCGGGCAAGTTGTTCACTGTGGAAATTGCTGTTCAGGTGAAAAGCCGCATTGGTATTCTGGCGGCGGTGGCATCGGAAATTTCCGCCACACAAACCAGCATCGAGAAAGTATCCATTGTTGAACGCGATGGAGGCGTCAGCACCGAAATTTTCGAAGTGATGGTGGCGGATCGCAAACAACTGGCGCAGGTCATCAAGCGTATCCGCAAGATGCCGGATGTCGTGAAGGTTACGCGCAGTCTCACTTGACCGGTCTCCGATCAGTACAAGCCGTAATGAAATTGTGACGGGTTCAGCACCATTTGTGCTGGCCAGCGGCTAATTTACTTGTCGTACAAATCAAACTAACAACGACTGATAATAACGATGACTGGCAATCCTCTGCTGCATGCAGAACTGGTCGCTGAGACTGGTTTCAGAAAATTCATTGCATGGTTCTCACCGCAACGAATCCGGCGTGTGCGACGTGCAAAAAAGCGCTTTCGTCAGCTGGCCGGCACTGATGAGCTCATAGATTTCAGTGAATGGGAGCGTGCACTGGGTGTGCGCAATAAACTCATCGCGAAACGTCTGTTTGATCTGGTGGACACTGATTCTTCCGGCTTTATTGACTTGAACGAATATCAGGCTTTGGTCAATTGCCTTGCCAACAAAAAATCAGATCAGCGTTTGAACCTGGTGTTCGCCATCTACGATCAGGATGGCGATGGCTTTCTGCAAATTAAAGACATACAGGAACTGCTTGCGGCCAGCATGGAGGAACAGTCTCTTACCGTTACTGACGAAGACATGGAAGAGTTGTCCAGCAGTTTCATGAATTATTTTCAGGGCGCAAAGAAAAACAAACTGGAAATAACCGAGTTTGTGATCGGGATTAAATCGTATCCGAAGCTCGATCGATTGTTCGAGCAGTTCATTGCGCAGTGGCTTTACAAATCGGGCAAGACCAGAGGCAGCAGAGGCTTGCTGCAAGCTGGCGCATGGACACGTCGCTTGCGCTATATGCAATCGCACTGGGCAGCGTGGTTGTGGACGCTTATCTATGTTTACGTTAATGGCTATCTGTTCATGCGGGCAATGGATTTTTATGCCCACAGTGGCGCAACACTTGCGGTGCAAATTGCCAGAGGGCTGGGAGCCTGCCTTAACTTCAATGTCGCATTAATGTTGCTGCTGATGGCACGAGCATTGTGGTCACGACTGCGTCATACCTTTCTGTCGCACTTGCTGCCGCTCGATTCATTCGTTGATTTTCATCGACGTATTGGCTGGATGTTATTGGTTGTCTCTGCCGCCCATACTGTTGCGCATTGCTATAACTATTGGGAGACATATGTCCATCCATACACATTGCTCTTCAATGTGTCGTTTCTTACTGGTGTTGCCGCATCGCTTGCCTTCCTGATCATGCTGGCTGGTGTGGCGTATCGCAATTCACGCCGGCGCGAACGTTTTGCGGTTACGCATTTGTTCTATGCAGTGTTTCTGGTGGCGGTGCTGTATCACGGCCAGCATTTCTGGATGTGGATTGCGCCCGCATTACTGATCTACGCGCTCGATGCCCTATATCGCAAAGTATGGATGACACGAAAAGTAAAAATCATTTCAATGGAGCCGCTATCAGATGGCGTGACGCGAGTGCGTTTTGCCAAGCCCGCCAAATTCCGATTTCATCCTGGTGACTATCTCTATCTACGACTCGCAGGATTATCACGCTGGCAATGGCATCCATTTACTTTCAGCGCGGCACCCGAAGTGGATCATGTCGACTTGCATGTGCGCAATAACGGTAATTGGACCGGTGCGCTTTATAACTTGTCACGCAAGAGCAATGTGGCGATGGACTCACTGGTTGCGCACATTGATGGCCCTTACGGCGCGCCAACAACTCATATCTCGAAGTCCAAAGTGGCAGTGATGATTGCCGCCGGTATCGGCGTCACACCATTTGCCAGTGCGCTCGAAAGCGTAGTGCTACAACGGCAGGCGCAAGCTGATGCAGCGGATGATCGCGTGTTGTATTTTCACTGGCTGAATCGTTCGCAAGCTTCTTATGAGTGGTTCCAGCAATTGTTATTGCAAGCCGAAACAGTATTGAGGGATCAGTTCAAGCTTTATATTCACTTGACCAGTTTCAATCACAACCTTACCAATATCGCGATGCAAATTGCGGTGGAAGAGTTTTACAAGACACATAAGCGCGATCCGTTTACTCAGCTGCATGCCATCACCAGTCCGGGTCGGCCCAACTGGCCGTTACTGTTCACGGAGTTACGAACAAGGCATGGCAATCAGTCAATCCAGGTGTTTTATTGCGGGCCGAAGCAGCTGGGTCGCGATTTAAAACGACACTGTTATAACTTTGGTTTTCAGTTCTATAAAGAAAAATTTGATTAAGAATTTAGTGCTGATGCGTCGTTCATTCAAATATCCCCTGCATATTCTGAGTGCTGATCGGAATTGAGGTGTGTTGATGGATGACGCGCCATGACACGCCTTCTTTAACGAAACACAACGTCATCCTGTTTTTCATCTGCCGCAAGACTTTTCCGGCTGCGTCCAGTGCGCGGAAATGAACAAAAGCGTAAGCAAATGCAACGTTGTGGTCCTGCTTAAGCTGAATGTCACTGAAGTCCACTTCCAGCTTCTCATCGCCCAGTGAATCAAACCACTGATTCACCATGCTGCGAATGTTGTCGATGCCACGCAGCTGGTAAGCATTCCACATGTCAAACAGTTCCGTGTCGCGGCGATACAACGCGATCATTGCTTCCTTGTCGCGCGTCTGTGCGGCGTGTTTGTACCGTTCAAAAAATGTTGAGGAGTCAATCATGAATGTACCCTGCGTTACTTCAATTGTTCCCAGCCGGGCCAAAGCTCCAGCTTCTTGATGAAGACATTGACGTCTGCTTCCTGAATAACGGCGACATCCGGCACCAGAAAGGCCCATGACATTTCAGGCATGTAATACCCTTCGGCTGTTCTGCGCTTTCGATCTTCTGCGGCGCGCGCTTCATCCAATACCAACCGGACCAGCTCATATTGTTGATGATGTATGCGAATGACAAACTGCGGTTGATACTTGCCCAATGTAATCGGCAAGTCATCCGAATCATGCCGATGCGTTTTCAGCGCATGAATCACTGCTTGCTTCGAAGGACTGACGAAGGGTGCCATGATTAATCTTATGCTTGTTGATCCAGCATCGCCTGGTTAAACGCCGACTGAATCATTGCTGCGGCAACGGGCGGAAGAAACAACGTCCATACAAATATTTTTACGGGCGACTGAAATACGGGTCTGCCTATCGCTATCCGCTGTTCATTGAGTACTTCGATTAACGATGCCATGGCAACCGGTGCCAGAAATGGCACAAACATGCAGGCAAACAATGCCGCTCGTGGCGACAGTAGCGTACGTGATTGCTTCGTGGCGGCAACTTCGCCGTGCATGCGATATAGCCAGTACAAG
>DATAHE010000577.1:0-8514 GCA_036263355.1 Steroidobacteraceae bacterium
ATCTGCGATTGATTGTTGCTGTTATCAAATCGATTACTGATCTTGAGCGCATTGGTGATGAGGCGGAAAAGATTGCGTATATTGGTTCGCGTCTTGCCACCATGGAGCGACCTGCTGATCGTTACCGCGAAATCAAGCATCTCGGTCGTCTGGTAGAAGAGATGGTGCACGATGCGCTGGATTGTCTTGCACGTCTTGATGCTGAAGCGGCTTTGAGTGTTGCCAAACGTGACCGTCTGGTTGATGAGGAGTATGAATCCCTTCAGCGTCAATGCATCACCTTCATGATGGAAGATCCACGTTCCATTCGCCGTGCATTGGATGTGCTATGGGTGGCGCGTGCCATCGAACGCATCGGCGATCACGCCAAAAACATCTGCGAATACGTGATCTACATGGTCTATGGCAAGGACGTACGCCATGTGAAGTTGGAAGATGTCGAAGAGCAACTGAAAGCTCGCGCCAACCGCGCGGAATAACTCACTGTTGCCAAAAGTTAATAGGCCATGTGTGCAGGCACTCATGGTTGGCAATCTGGATTTCCGTATACTCCGCTCCTGATAACTTCAAAACAGATGGCGCGGGTGTTTCATGTCCGTTCTCAGTAATTTCTTCACACAACGCCGATTGGGTAATTTCCTCGGCTTTTTCGTCTGTGCTCTATTATTGGCATACGCACTGTATGCCCAACATGTACTGGAGCTGGAACCGTGCCCGCTATGTATCTTCCAGCGCGTTGCAGTGATGTCCATCGGCGCGATATTTTTACTGGCGTTTTTGCATCATCCTAAAAAGAATCTCGGCGCGACCCTTTATGGTGTGTTGATTGGTATCGCTGCAGTGTGCGGCATCTTGATCGCATCACGTCATGTGTGGATACAGGCGCAACCACCCGGCACTGTAGCAGCCTGCGGTGCAACACTGGATTACATGATGCAGTACATGCCTGTATCCAAAGTTATTTCGAAAGTATTGGCGGGCTCGGGGGAATGCGCGGAGATCAACTGGCGTTTTCTTGGTCTTTCCATGCCGTGGTGGACGCTGTTTGCTTTTGTTGGATTGCTGTTATGGGGCTTGTGGGTAAATGTGGTTTACCCTCGCATCGGTCGCGAGAGCTGAGTATCGGTAACGTTGATTGGTTTGATTACAAATGGCAAGGACCATTGTTGTTGCGATCATGGCGTTGATGGCCTTCACCGCGGAAGCTGGGCCGCCCTATGTGACTGATGATCCAGCTCCCACTGATCATCATCATTGGGAAAACTATCACTTTGTAAACGTCACACATGCTGCTAGTTCGACGAGCGGAGCCGCAGGACTGGATTTGAATTACGGCGCTGCGGAAGGTCTGCAACTTACGTTGGTGTTACCTGCTGAATTCGAACGCACCAGCAAAACACGATGGCGAAGTGGCGACGTTGAGCTCGCGGCAAAATATCGCCTGCCGTCACCGGCATCTGATCGCAGCCCAGACCTCGCGTTCTTTCCGCGCATCTTTATTCCAACAGACCACGCTGAGTCTTCGCATGTCAGTGTGTTATTGCCAGTATGGATTGGCAAAGAAGGTGCTTTCTGGAACTGGTTTGGTGGCGGTGGCTACCTGATCAATCCTGGCGAAGGAAATCGTAACGCGTGGTTGAGCGGCCTTGCATTGACACGATCAATTGGCGAAAGGATGCATGTGGGTCTCGAGATTTATCATCAGACCGCACAAACTGAAGATAGCCAATCCTTCACTGGCGTGAACGCAGGAGTCGACTACAAATTGAGCAAGCATTGGTCTTTGCTTGCGTCGTTCGGCCCTGGCATTCAGCATGCTCGACAGGAAGGTCAATACAATGGATATCTGTCCTTCAAAGCTGAGTATTAACCCCAGTCTTATTGCGCCAGCAGCAATTCCATCACACGCTCATACATCAACACCAGCGTATCGATGTCTGCGATACGAACGTTCTCGTTCACCTTGTGAATGGTTGCGTTAATCACGCCTAGCTCGACAACGCTTGAACCGGTGGGAGCAATGAAACGACCATCCGAAGTTCCACCAGTGGTAGAGAGTTCTGCAGACAATCCAGTGAACTCCTTGATCGCAGTTTGTACTGCATCGGACAACGGACCCGGCGCAGTGAAGAAGGGCAGACCGGATACAAACCATTCCAGTGTGTAATTGACTTTATGGCGGTCGAGAATTTCAGTAATTGTTGCCTGCAGCTTTTCGACGGTTTGTTCGGTCGAGAAACGAATATTGAAACGTGCTTTCAATTCACCAGGAATCACATTGGGCGCGCCCGTGCCTGCGCTCAAGTTGGATACCTGAAACGTCGTCGGCTGGAAGTATTGATTACCCTTATCCCATTCACGCGAAGCCAGCTCAGCGAGAGCGGGTGCCAGCAAGTGAACAGGGTTATCTGCAAGGTGAGGGTACGCGACGTGCCCTTGCACGCCGTGCACCGTGAGCTTGCCAGACAATGAACCGCGTCGACCAATCTTCACCACATCGCCCAGTTTGTCACTGCTGGTGGGTTCACCGACCACACACCAATCAATTTTCTCTGGCCGTGCTTCTAGTACCTGCATGACGCGACGTGTGCCATCGACAGAAGGACCTTCTTCATCACTGGTCAACAGAAAGGCGAGTGTGCCTTTGTGATTAGGATGCTTCTTGATGAAGCGCTCAGTAGCAATGGTCATCGCGGCAAGCCCGCTCTTCATGTCGGCGGCACCGCGACCATACATCACGCCATCACGGATAATCGGTTCGAAAGGATCAGTCTGCCATTCTTCGCGTGGGCCTGTCGGCACCACATCGGTGTGTCCCGCGAAACATAATAACGGACGACCCGTACCATGCTTGGCCCACAGGTTTGCTACTGGCGCGAAATCGATGCGTTCATTGTTGAAACCCACTTTGGCAAAACGCTCGCCGATAATGTCCAGACATCCTTTATCCTCCGGGCTGACCGAGGGACGACGAATCAACTCTGCGGTGAGCGCAACAGCAGGCGAGAGAGTGGTGGGTTCGGCGGACATATTTAAGGTTTTACGTAGGCGGGCGCGTCTTATAACGAAGTGAGCCGCCCCCGGCAAGTACATCTATAAATGAGGCGCTTGTTCGACGCTTCCTTCTTCCTTGCCATGACTTCTTGCCTTAAGGGGGTAACCCGGATATCCTGCGCGCCCTTCGTCCGGGACAGGCTTGGACGAGTCACTCCTTGCTGCACCACTTGTTGGGCAGCTTTATCCACGGGGAGCATTAAAATGCGCCATTATGAAATCGTGTTTCTGGTTCATCCGGACCAGAGCGAGCAGGTTCCAGCCATGCTGGAACGTTACAAGGGCATGATCACCGCAGGCGGTGGTGCCATTCATCGTCAGGAAGACTGGGGTCGCCGTCAACTGGCTTTCCCAATCAACAAGATCCACAAAGCTCACTACATTCTTCTCAACATCGAATGCGATCAGAAGACACTGGCCGAACTGACCGGTTCATTCCGTTTCAGCGATGCCGTGATTCGTCACCTGGTGATCAAGATGGATGCGCCCGTTACCGAAGCTTCGCCGATGGCGAAGGGTGATGAAGCAGCCAAAGAAATCAACTTTGATGAAGACGACGATATGGGAATGGGTCTCTGATCTCCTCTTGAATAAAGAGTAAAGATCAAACAGAGAAACTGAACCTCGTTGTTTAATTAAGAATTCTGGAGAGCTTCCATGTCACGTTTTTTCCGTCGTCGCAAATTCTGCCGCTTTACTGCCGAAGGCGTAGAGCACATTGATTACAAAGATCTGCCAACGTTGAAGGCCTACATCACCGAAACAGGCAAGATCGTTCCCAGCCGCATCACTGGCACCAAGACTCACTATCAGCGTCAGTTGGCTACCGCCGTAAAGCGCGCCCGGTATTTGGCTTTGCTGCCATTCACCGATCAACATTAATAGCTAACTAATCGCTAACTCATATTCATAGGTGTCAAGATGGAAATCATTTTGCTGCAAAAGGTCACCAACCTCGGCAATATCGGTGATCGCGTTAAAGTAAAGTCTGGCTATGGTCGTAATTTCCTGCTCCCCAAGGGCAAGGCAACGATGGCTACCGCTGACAACATTGCCAAGTTCGAAGCACGTCGTTCCGAACTGGAAAAGAATGCACAACAGGAACTCACTGCTGCACAAGCTCGCGCTGCAAAGCTGGAAGGCTTCAAGCTGAACCTGTCTGCGAAGGCTGGTTCGGAAGGCAAGCTGTTCGGCTCAATCGGTAACACCGATCTGGTTGAAGCATTGACCAAAGCTGGCCATCCCGTAAATCGCTCCGAAGTGCGATTGGGTTCTGGTCCGCTGCGTCATGTTGGCGAACACAGCGTGCAACTGCAGTTGCACGCCGACGTACTGGTGAATCTGCCTGTTACGATCACCGCTGAGGAATAAGCGGATGGCTCATCAGCGCTTTTTCGCTGCTGATGAGCTTTTCTAATCAACGTGGCTGGCAATCCAAAAAAATTTCGTGAACGCCCGCTAGTCACTCAGGTGACCGATGGACTTCGTGTGCCGCCACACTCGGTCGAAGCAGAACAGTCCGTCCTTGGCGGATTGATGCTGGACAACAGCACCTGGGATGCAGTTGCTGATCGAATTACTCAGGAAGATTTCTACCGCCGCGATCACCAGCTGATCTTTGGCGCTATCGTTGACCTTGCCAGTCGCAGCGAACCGCTGGACGCAGTAACGGTCGCAGAACAACTCGAACGTGTAGATCAGCTCGAAGCTGGTGGCGGCCTTGATTACCTTGCGACGCTTTCACGCGATACACCTTCAGCCGCCAATATTCGCGCCTATGCGGACATTGTGCGCGAGAGAGCGCAACTGCGCCGCTTGATCGCAGTCGGTGGCGAGATCACTACCAATGCTTTTAACACCGAAGGTCGTTCGATCAGTGAATTGATCGATGATGCGGAGCGACGCGTATTCGAGATTGCTGAGTCCGGTCGCAAGGCTGGCTCGGGCTTCGTGCCTATGCGCGATATGGTGGGCGGGGTCTTGGATCGATTGCATCTGCTGCACGAGACAAAAGGGGAGCTTACGGGTGTAAGCTCTGGCTTCAGGGACCTAGATCATATGACCGCAGGATTGCAGCCCGGAGATCTCATCATCGTTGCTGGTCGTCCTTCAATGGGTAAGACCAGCTTTGCATTAAACATCGGCGAAAACGCGGCGATGAATCATCGTAAACCGGTGCCTGTTGCTGTATTCAGTATGGAAATGTCACGTGAACAATTAGGGATACGCCTGGTGTCCTCATTAGGCGGCATAGATCAAGGTAAGTTGCGGACAGGGAATCTCGATGATGAAGACTGGTCACGTGTGACTAGTGCGATAAATATGATGAAAGGTGCTCCGATCTATATCGATGACACCGGCGCGTTAACGCCAACCGAAGTACGAGCGCGTGCTCGTCGCTTAAAGCGTGAGCATGGACTGGGTCTGATTATTGTCGACTACCTGCAATTGATGCAGGTGCCAGGCAATAAAGAAAACCGTGCCACTGAAATTTCGGAGATATCGCGTTCGTTAAAAGCATTAGCGAAAGAGTTGGCAGTGCCCGTGATCGCCCTGTCGCAGTTGAATCGTAGCGTTGAACAACGTACCGATAAAAAGCCAGTAATGTCCGATCTGCGTGAGTCTGGTGCCATTGAGCAGGATGCCGACCTGATCATGATGATCTATCGCGAAGAAGTGTATGACCAGAACACCACTCGTAAGGGTATTGCCGATATTATTATTACTAAGCAGCGTAATGGCCCGACAGGTGAAGTTCAGCTCACCTTTAGAGGTCAGAACACAAAGTTCTTGGATTTTTCACCTGAAATGAATCCGTTTGGTTAGGGATGCATAGACTCAATCTTCCTCGGTAAGCAATGTTGTGACGATTGATCTCAATCTCAGTGGTGGTCCTTTTGCAGCAGTCGATAGCGCTGCGCTTCGCCACAACTTGCAAGTGGTGCGCAACACGGCGCCCAGATCCAAAGTACTCGCCGTCGTCAAAGCCAATGCCTATGGTCATGGGTTGGTACAAGTTGCACAGACCTTGATCTCTGCCGATGGTTTTGGTGTGGCGCGATTGCGTGAGGCAATTGCACTGCGCGAATCAGGTATTGGTCAGCCCGTTGTGTTGCTTGAAGGTGTGTTCTCGCACGCTGAGTTCGATGCGGCTGCACGAATGAACTTTGAAATCGTGGTGCATTCATTCGAACAGATTGATGCGCTGGAAACCTGGCATGCATCAAAGCCTTTGTCGGTATGGTGCAAGATCGATACGGGCATGAACCGCCTCGGCTTCCGAGTGGAAGACTTTACCGATGCATGGTCGCGACTTTCTGCATGCCGCAATGTGCAATCCAGGTTGCGTGTCATGACACATCTTGCGGACGCAGACGAGCGCAATGACGAACGTACGCCAAAGCAGATCGAACGCTTCAACGCGCTTGTTAAAGATCTCAACGTCGAGCGCAGTATTGGTAACTCCGCCGGTACGTTGGCATGGGCAGATAGTCGTGTTGAATGGGTAAGACCTGGGTTGATGTTATATGGCATGTCACCCTTTGCGCATTCGTCGGCAAGCGATATTGGCTTGCATCCGGCAATGACGCTCAGCACGCCGCTGATTACCGTGCGTGAAGTCAAAGCGGGCGAGCAAGTGGGTTACGGTGGGCATTGGCAAGCAAAAAGAGATACGCGTGTCGGTATTGCTGCGGTTGGTTATGGCGATGGCTATCCACGTCATATCAGAACCGGCGCACCAGTTTTGATTCGCGGCAAACGCGCGAACATCGTTGGTCGTGTATCAATGGATATGATCGCAATTGATTTGAGCCCACTTGGTGACAGCGTTGCTGCGTCCGTGATGCCGGGTGATACCGTAGTGTTATGGGGCAAGGGCTTGCCAGCAGAAGAGGTCGCCACATATGCAGAGACTATTCCTTATGAATTGGTGTGCGGTATTAGTCAACGTGTGGCAATGGGATATAGATAAGATCGATAAAATCACATATTTAACTGGATTCCCGCTTTCGCGGGAATGACTCTTCACGTTTTCAACCGACAAGACAGGTTTAGTGATTGCAATATCTTTGAGCTAATAGGTTGCTCAAAGTTATCCTCGCGAAAGCGGGGATCCAGTAAAAATAAATTCCTACATTTCGATTTTGCAAATACCACATTTGTGACACCGATGATGTGTCGGTGCTACGTCCGTCGCAACGGCGCTCTCCAGCGAATTTCCCATTTCAAAATTTACATCATCATCAGTAAACAGGCATGAATTGATGTTCAGCTTTCCATTTCGCTTTAAAAGCATACGGCTGTAACTGCACTTAGGTTTGGCGTTGATAAGTGCTGCGATATCTATTGGAGCCTCATCTGACGAGATTCCAGGTCTACCAAAATCTGGCAGTGCATGGATGATTGTGTCTTCCGGTAAGTGCGATTTGCGAAGCAGTTGCTTGTATGAGCTGAGCACTGCGTCTTGATCTTCATCATCGTGAATCTGTCTAACGATCGCAATCGCAAAGCCTTGTACATGTAGTAGCTGTAATCCTTCAATCGCGCGTTGAAAATTTCCCCAACCGCGATCCTTGTCATGCAATTGCTGATCAGGATGATCAAGACTGATATAGAAGCTCAAAGGATGCATCTGTTGTTTTAGTAGCTGCAATTGATGTAATCGTTTCAACAGAGGCGCGGTGCCATTGCTGATGACAATGCATGGTTTAAGATTTAATGCGTATTCAAGAATCTTGACAATGTCCTTGACGATCAGCGGTTCGCCACCTGTAAAGTAAAAGCGTTGGGCTCCAAGTTGTGCGGCTTGATCGAGGTACGGTCTGATTTCGTTGAGCTTGATGCGTTCGAGCCTTGTGTCACCCGGTCTCGATCCTTCCAGACAGAATGGACATTCAAGATTGCAGGCAGTGCCGGTGTGAATCCAGAACTCTTCAAGCTGTTGGAAGGGAATCACGATGGATGTGTCAGACATGACTAGAATCTATCTCAAAATGTAGCGAGCGATGAGAGTTTACATTCAACCGGAATGCAGGACCCGCAGTGTATATGACGATAAATGAGAAGGCCGAGTACCGTATGAACGTAAAATATCGAGCGCAGTAGTTTTGAGATAGATTCTATTTAATTGGAAGCTCACGCGATTTCTGCACCGGTCTCAGCGCAAAGCTGGAATGGACGCGTGCCACGCCGGGTAACCTTGTTAATACCTTGCTATGAATGCGTTCAAAGTCTGCTGTATCAGAAGCGACGACGCGAAGTAGATAATCATAGTCACCCGTCATCAGATAACACTCCATCACTTCAGGAATTTCGCGCACCGCTTCTTCGAAGGCATGCAGATCAGTCTGGTCCTGACGTTCCAATGTGATGTTGACGAAGACATTAACCGGACAACCTGCATGTTCTTGATTGATCAACGCCACATAGCCTTCAATCAATCCAGATTCTTCCAGTGTG
>DATAHE010000578.1:0-2641 GCA_036263355.1 Steroidobacteraceae bacterium
TTCAGATGATGGTCATAATGAGGATGTCCGGGCACATACATGAACCGCGCGTACCAGTCACCCATGCGTGGTACCGCTTGTGGACCCCAGTGTGCCCAGATGCCAAACTTGGCATCACGAAACCACTCAGGAGTCTGATAAGTCTTAAGTGACTCAACCGTCGGTTGGAAACGGCCCGGTGTCACATCCAGGTCATACTTCGGTGCCTGGCTGTTATCAGATATGCCGCTACTGACGTCACTTGCGTTGCTGACGGACTCAGCGCCAAGCATTGCAACCAACGGTAGCCGTAGAAAGTTTCGTTTGCTGATAGCCATTCAAGACACCCCTTCTTGTAAGGTCTCACTTCAGGATTGATAACAAACGAAGCGAGACTGATATGTATGTGCCAATCGACCGAGCGTGGAAATTGTATTATAAATAAAACCCCGTGGCTGAGTAAGCACTGCTTTTAACCTGCTGGCAACGCGTGCGGCCACATACGCGTCGCCTGATACCAAACAACAGATATGAAAGCGATCAAAATTCTTCTTTCAGGTACCGTGCTGAGCGCTTTGTGTTCGTTCACGACAGTAATTGCTTCTGATAGTACCTTTAACGAGGCAAACAGCGCGAACCGGCTTTTCGTTGGTACCTGTTATCAACTTGTTGATCGCACCCGTGAACAGATTCATCAAGACATCACGTTGATGAAGGAGGCCGGATTCAACGTCGTGCGCATGGGCGATTTGTCGTGGGATTATTTTGAGCCTGCGGATGGCAAGTTCAACTTCAAGGAATTCGATTCCATCATGGATGAAATGCATGCCAACGGCATCAAGGTGATACTTGATATACCAGGCTTACCTGCGCCGATGTGGCTGCATCACAAGTACCCCGGTGTGGATCTAGTAACTCAAAACGGGACACGCCTGTACGCTGCGGAACGTTACATGGATGACATCAGTGATCCCAACTACCAGCGATTGGCGCGTCGTCTTGCTGAGAAGATGATCTCACGATATGCACATCATCCCGCGTTTTTTGCAGTGGGCTACGACAATGAGATAGGTAATGGCTTCATGTCCTATTCAAAGGCGGATCGCCAGCGTTTCATCAAATGGCTCAAGAAAAAATATGTCTCGCTCGACGCATTGAATAAAGCTTGGGCAACACAACGCTGGTCGCGACGGATCGGATCATGGGATGAGGTAGAGCTGCCTTATGCGGATGGTCCGGGACCATTCGAACGATATCTGGATCTGCGTCGTTACTGGTCTGATGTCACCATTGATGTGTTGAAAGACCTTGAAGCCGTGCGCAGAAAGTATGTACCGGAAAAACCCGCTATCTCTAATCTTTGGGATAGTAGCATGCGTAAAGGTTTTGATTACCTGTCAACGCAGCGCGAGTATGTAACGCATGGTGCGATGGGCTTCTATCCGGGTGAGCCCGTAGCTGCAAGCTTTGAAGCGTTGATGATGAAAGGCGGACTTAGCACGCCGATCTGGTTCAATGAATTTACCGCAGGTGGTGGCGGTTATTACGGAACCAAAGGTCGCTCGCGCATGTGGGCCTATGTCGGTCTGATTGATGGAGCGCAGGCGTTACTTGCATGGACATTCAATAGTCATCTGGGTGGTGAAGAGCAGGCATTGTTTGGCTTGATTGATCACGACGACAGGCCGTCATGGAAGTTATCGGAGTTTGCAACCATCGCATCGGAGTTCAACAAGCTGCAATCACTGGGCTTTCCCCGTATCCCAAAACCGCAAGTGGCAATCTCTTATTCATTTGAAAGCAGGCTAGCATCAAGCCCGAATGGTCCATCAAACACGGTGCGCCAATACATCACCACGCCCTACATGGACCAGAAGCATCATGCCTTTGAACCATTGTTCAACGACAACATTGATGTGGCGGTGATCAATGTGGCGCACGAAGATTTAAGTCGCTACAAGCTGATCGTATTGCCCGGTGAATATTTGCTGGATAGCAAGAGCATTGCAGCGCTACGCAACTATGTCGCGAACGGCGGTGTGGTGGTGATGACTGCGTTCTCTGCAAAGGTGAATGACAATAACCAGTTTTTCAATACACCCTTACCCGGCGGCCTTAGCGACGTCTTCGGTTTGCGCACCAACGAGTTCTATAACGCAGAGCATATGCCTTCCATCGCTTTTGCAAATGAAACGGTACAAGCCTCCATTAGTTTTTATGAAGTGCTTGAACCCACGACAGCAATCACTTTAGCGCGTTTCACCAATGTCGATGGTAATCCACCAGCAATCACGAGTAACCAGTATGGCAAGGGGAGGGCGATCTACGTCGCGGTGCCAGCGCAAACGCAGATCATGCGTGCGTTATACAAATCACTTTATTCAGAATTGGGTATTGAACCTGGCCCCGTTACACCATCCGGTGTTTATGCACGTAGTGTTGACGACAGGGTGCTGTATGTAAATACCACGGCGGAGGAAAAAATTATTCCGCTGACTACCCCTAGAAGCGGTCTTCTATCTGGAAAACAATGGAAGGCAGAATTGCGCCTTGGGCCGTACGGTGTCGATTTGCTGCAGTAAGATGACTGAAGTCGTCTATCAAAAAATTAAGCCTGGCAGCTGGATGACGGTAACTGGATGATTGGTGACTGACAAAAGAG
>DATAHE010000579.1:0-4866 GCA_036263355.1 Steroidobacteraceae bacterium
ACGCGTCTTCGGCAATCCTGGTGCCCATTGAATGAAATCGGGCGTGGCAATCGGGCCAATCTGCTTTCGCACCCAGTCACGTAATTCAACACGCAGTTGATCGGTCGGTACTGCATCAGCAATCAAGGTGACATAGGCGTAGATGCCCTGGCCTTTGATGTCATGTGGAAACCCGACCACTGCCGCTTCTGCCACTTTGCTATGTGCAACTAATGCGCTTTCGACTTCGGCAGTACCTAAGCGATGGCCTGCCACATTCAACACATCGTCAACGCGTCCGGTAATCCAGTAGTAACCGTCCTTGTCGCGCTTGGCACCATCACCCGTAAAGTAGGTACCCGGAAATGATTTGAAGTACGTATCAATAAAGCGCTGATGATCGCCATACACCGTGCGCATCTGTCCGGGCCAACTATCAAGCAATACGAGATTACCTTCGCATACGCCTTCTAGTGGTTTACCTTCGTTATCAACAATGGCAGGCTTCACACCAAAGAAAGGCAGCGTTGCGGAGCCTGGTTTGAGATCAATCGCACCCGCAAGTGGTGTGATCAAAATGCCACCAGTTTCTGTTTGCCACCAGGTATCTACAATCGGGCAACGTGCATCGCCCACCACGTTGTAGTACCACTCCCAGGCTTCGGGATTGATGGGTTCACCGACTGAACCCAGTAAACGTAGTGTTGAGCGCGATGCTTTCTTCACCGGTGCTTCACCTTCACGCATCAGGGCGCGAATGGCGGTGGGTGCGGTGTAGAACAAGGTCACCTTGTGTTTATCGACTACATTCCAGAAGCGGCTGACATCGGGATAGTTAGGTACGCCTTCAAACATCAATGTGGTCGCGCCATTGGCGAGTGGACCATAAACCAGGTAACTATGACCCGTAACCCAGCCGCAGTCCGCAGTACACCAGTAGATGTCATCTTCACGCAGATCAAAAATTATTTCGTGCGTGAATGAGGCAAACACCAGATAACCGCCGGTGGTGTGCAGCACGCCTTTGGGTTTGCCCGTCGAGCCCGAGGTATACAGAATGAACAACGGATCTTCTGCATCCATTACTTCTGGTTCGCAATAGGTGTGTTGCTTGTCCACCAGTGTGGCGAAGTCTTTATCGCGATTTGCAAACATGGGAACGTGCGCACCAGTGCGTTTAACAACCAGTACATGCTTCACGCACTCCGTGCCCTTTGCAGTCAGCGCCGCATCAACATTGGCTTTTAATGGAATGCGTTTGCCACCACGAATGCCTTCATCGGCGGTGATGATGATATTGGAATCGCAGTCAACAATGCGGCCTGCGAGTGAGTCTGGTGAGAAACCACCGAATACCACCGAGTGAATAGCGCCGATACGTGCACAGGCAAGCATGGCCACAGCAATTTCCGGAATCATGGGCAGATAGATAGTGACGCGATCCCCTTTCTGTACGCCAAGTTCACGCAAGGCATTCGCGCACTGACACACTCTTTCATACAGCTCGCGGTAGCTGATGTGTCTTGACTGCGTAGGATCATCGCCTTCCCAGATGATGGCGGTTTTGTCACCGCGCTTTTCGAGATGGCGATCGAGACAATTGGCCGCGACATTCAATCTTCCATCGTAGTACCAGCGAATATGAAAATCTTTTTCATGAAAGCTGACATCTTTGATTCTGCTATAGGGCTTCTGCCAGGTAATGCGCTCGCCCACCCGGTCCCAGAAGCCTTCTGGATCGCGAACCGATTCTTTGTACATCTTCTGGTACTGCGTTTGTGTGACCAGTGCGCGCGCTGCGAACGATTCGCTGACTGGATGGATTTTTTCGCTGCTCATAAGATGCCCTGAATGTGGTTGACAGTTTCAACCTTTGAATGTTGTCGGAGCCGGAGGGTCAGTGCGATTTCCCCAATCGCCACCACCCGAATTTTTAAACGGACAAAGTGTACCGCTGTTGTTGTTTAAACGGAATGGTGGGTGCCCGGAAGAATCGCTGGTTTTCCGTTGTGTTCGCGATTGTTAACTTGAAGATTCTAGCGCTCAGCGCAGTGTATTCAGCGCGCCTTTTAACTGTTCAGCCTGAGTCGCGAGCAGCTCGCCATCGGCCATTTCACGCGAGTGCGACCGGAGCGGTTTGTTCTCGTAACGAGGGATAACGTGGAAGTGCAAATGAAACACTGTCTGCCCTGCAGCGCTACCATTGAATTGCATCACCGTAACGCCATCGGCATTGAATGCCTGCTTCGCTGCCTTCGCGATCGTCTGTGTTACGACAATCAATTTGCCGAGTGCGTCAGCATCAATCTCAAACAAGTTGGTGGCTTCAATTTTTGGAATGACCAGTGCATGCCCGTCGGACTGCGGCATCACATCCATAAAGGCCAGCACATGATCATCCTCATAAACTTTGTAAGCAGGAATTTCGCCACGCAGAATTTTGGCAAAAATATTGTCGGCGTTATAGCTCATGACGATCACCAAATAGCAACATCGAGATTAAATACCGGCTTTGCCGAGCGCGTCCAGCAGCTGCCGCAGCGCGCCGCTGAGTGCGGGATGATCTGCATCGAATCGTGCTGCGACATTTTCCATGGTTTCTACAGGAGAGGATTCAGAAGACGCAGTGCCCGACACGTCGCTTGCGTCCGTATGCATCAAACGCGAAATGTCTGCCAGCAATACACCAAGCAGCTGTCGTGTGTCGGCATCAGGGTTCTTTAATATCGTTAGTTGATCATGCAGTGCTGCAAGTTGCTGTTTCAGATCGCTCATGTTGTCCTCAGTGGCTGTTACGAACCCGTTTGCGCAGGCTGCATACTAACCGATGATGATGCCGATGAGGATACAGAAGAGGTGCTGTTGTTCTTGTCCTTCTGGCGCGGCAATAAACGGGTTTTGTACTTCTCGCTCAATTGCTGTAGTTCTGTTTCGTCGGCGCGATGCATGCCGCTGATCATGGAGGGAATCTGGTGAATGGATGAGCCAGTGGCCGCAACGGAGTCGGAGCCCCGACCACAGATCATGCCATCGTTGTCCTTGTCTACAAACGCCAGTGTCATGGTAATGCCAGTGTCATCAATCGGTGTAATCAACGTCATCAAGTAGGCTTCTTTCGCTGACGCCCATATCACGATATGGCGGTTATCCAGCACCTGCCAATTACGGATACTTCTGGAGAAAATACAGGCATTTTCATTTTTTGCAGACGTATCCTCTGCGGCTATCGCACCGACAGAACACAACGCACTAAAGGCCATCAATACGCAGACTGGTTTCAGCTTCGCTTTCATGATCATCTCCCCGGATTGCCGTAACAATACTGTGACACCATTGTCGTACCACCTTGGTCAACGCGCCTATACAGCGAACGATTACAGCAATGAGCAAAATTAATGTAGCGCTGATCTGAAAAACTCCTGTCAGCAGGGTCCGGCGGTCGGATCAGGTGTTGCGTGGCTTGGCGCGTGCTGTGGCTACGGCCTGCAACGGATCATCCGGCCAGTAATGCTTGGGGTAGCGACCTTTCAAGTCCTTTTTCACATCGTGATAGCCACGCGCCCAGAAGCTCGCCAAGTCTTGCGTGACTTGTACAGGGCGTCGAGCTGGCGATAACAGTTCCATCAACACTGATACACCACATACTTTGGGCGTTTCCATCATGCCGAATACTTCCTGCAACCGAACTGACAGGGTTGGTGTTGCGCCACTGTAATCAATCGCAATGTTGGAACCGCTGGGCACGTGGATATGCGTCGGTGCGATTTCATTCAATCTAGTTTGCTGATTCCAGTCCAGCAGCGACAGCAATACTTGATGCATGTCCAGACGAGTAAGTTGAGTACGTCGAGTGATGCCATCGAGCCAGGGTGCAAGCCATTCATCAACATGTTGTGACAAATAGCCATCATCCACTTGCGGCCAGGGTTGCGGTGCACGGCGATCATTTGAATGAGCGAACTGCATTCGCGCACGCAGCGCATTTGCCGCATCACTCCATGGCAATGACTGCAATCCCATCGATTGAATACCTTTGAGCATGGCTGTCAGTAACAGCGCTGTTTCTGCCTGATGCAGGGTTTTTGATTCCAGCGTGAGTTGGCCAAGTTTTATCTCGCGTTGTGCGATGACGATCTGTTCGCGATCATCCCATTCAACGCGATCCAGTTTTTGTATCTGCTTGGCGAACAGTTCCAGCAAGTCTTGCGATGTTATTGGCGCTGCAAGTTGAATGCGCGCGTCGCGATCTGCGGCATCCAGCGATGCGATGGCAAGGAACTCAGCATTGCCGAGCGTGCCCGATTTTTCCAGCGACGCGCCTCTGCCATTCACCAGTACATAACGATTATTGTCTGTCCTGCGTGCAACGCGGTCAGGATAGGCCAGCGACAGCAAGCGACCTGTTTCGTGCAATTGGTGGTTAGTGCTACGAGTTGAACGATCGCTCCTCGCGTTAACATTAACTACTTCCGTTCGCCCTGAGCTTGTCGAAGGGTTCGATAGTTCCATAGAGAATGGTTCGACAGGCTCACCATGACCGGACTTATTTATATTCAAGTCAGTCGTCAGCACTTGCTTCAACAATTGTTCAGTCGTACGCAAGACACGTTGTTTCGCACCCTGATCAGTATCGTGCTGTGGAATGGACGCACCATGCAGCGCTTCAATGCGACTGCGCATATCTGCATCGCGCTCGCGTGAGTGCGGGCGCAACAGATCGCGTTCGGTCAGTAAGGCTGCCAGCTCCGCCGCCAAAGATTCAAGCTGCAGCTCTCGCGATTTGATCAGCATATGCGCCAGACGCGGATGTGTTCCCAGTGTATTCATGTCGCGGCCATGCGGAGTAATCACGCCTTGTTCATCAATGGCACCCAGCCACTTAAGAAT
>DATAHE010000580.1:0-3679 GCA_036263355.1 Steroidobacteraceae bacterium
GCTATTTGCTGTGGCGATGACTAGAAGCGATGGGTCATTCCCGCGAAGGCGGGAATCCAGTAAATAAATCTCGATTTTCTTTTGTCATGGAATATTGGAGACATCTGACTGGATTCCCGCCTTCGCGGGAATGACGGCGTCTAGATTGGATAACTCATCATTTGGATGACTGATTGGTGACAAAGTGAGTTATTCACAACGAGATTTTCTTAGGCGAAAGTTGAACGTATGCTACTTACACTCATCAGACATGGCGAAGTAAACGGCCGAAAGCAAGTGTTGCGCGGTCGCACTGATGACGTGCTGAGTGACTATGGCTATCAGCAAATGCGTGACATTATTACCACCATTCAACCTGACGTCACCGTAATCGCCACCTCACCACTGAAACGTTGCAATGATTTCGCCTCATCACTTTCAGCAGAACGGCAATTGCCATTACATGTTATGAACGAGCTTCGCGAGATTGATTTCGGTGAATGGGAAAACATGACACTGCCTGAAGCGGAAGCTCATGACCCGCGCTGTTTCCATACATTCAAACACGACACTGCACAGTGGCAACCTCCCGGTGGCGAACCCTACTCTGCATTGCGGAAAAGAGTCAGGCAGGCACTCACTCAGATCATTGAACTGAAATCATCACACGTACTCGCTATCACACACGGTGGCGTGATTCGAGCGATGCTTGCCGAGTGCCTGGAGATGACGCCCGCCAGCGCTGCTCGCATTGGTGTTCCACTTGCCGGATTGTGCCAGCTCTGGATTGATGACGATGGCAAAGGAAGCTTGTTACGTCTGCAGTGGATTGAAAGACCATGCTAACGACAACACTAACCATCATTGGGTAATGACAATCAACCAATGCGTAACCTGATTCTCGCCATCCAATTTCTCACGCGCCTGCCAACGCCGCAGGTCAAGGATTTTGCGCGCGAAGATCTGTCACGCACTGCTCCATGGTTTCCATTCGTCGGAGCGATGGTTGGTTTCTTTGTAGCTGCATGTATCCTCTTGTTAAGTCGCGTTGATCCGTGGCTCGGTGCACTAGCAGGCTTGATCATGTGGATATGGATCACAGGTGCATTGCATCTCGATGGACTTGCTGATCTCGTTGACGCACTGGGCGCATCACATCGCAACCCACAACGATTTCTGGAAGTGATGCGCGATCCACATGTGGGTACCTTTGGTGTTGTGGCATTGATCGCAGCCATTCTCGCCAAATTTATTTTGATGTATGCACTGCTCACGCATCACACCAGCTATTGGTACGTGCTGCCATTGATCTGCTCATGGTCCAGATTCGGCGCAATCGTCTGGTCTGCATCGTTGCCTTCACTGCATACTGGAAGCGGAGAATCGTTTGCTTGGCAAACTAACAAGCCACTGCTAGTCGTCAACGGTCTGACACTAATTGCATTAAGTGCATGGCTCGCACCGATGTTAATCATTGCGCCTGTTGCATTGGTGATGTGGTGGTTATTCCTTCGCTATCGCGTTGGCGGCATGACAGGCGATTGTCTGGGCGCTGGCATTGAAGTGGCCGAGTGTCTTTTGTTACTGCTGGTTGCCTGCACGCCTGCAACATTTAACGGCTGGGCTTTATGGTGAGCGGGACACCAGCAACCATTAGTGTCACACGCTCACAGCAGGCAGCAACGCGCTGGTTCAAGCGCCCCTGTTCATCACGAAACCGTCTCGCCACTGCATTCTCGGGAACGATCCCGAAGCCAACTTCATTGCTGACCAATGCGATATCCGTCTGCAATTGCGACAGAGCAATCAGCAATGCATTCATTTCTTCACTCCATGCAACTTCGTTGAACTGCGGTTGTTCTGCGCTGGAAGCACTTGGGGCACATAGCACATTACTTAGCAACAACGTCAGGCAGTCTATGATGATAAAGACGTTGGAATCATCCATTCGCTGCAATACCGTCGCCAGCCCAGTGGCTGCTTCGATCGTCTTCCATTCCGCTGGCCGCTCATCGCGATGCAGCAAGATTCGCGACTGCATTTCTGCATCACTCGCGGTCGCAGTGGCCACAAAAACTACTTTTCTTCCGCTATCATGCGCGCGCTGCAAAGCCAGCGAACTTTTACCTGAACGGGCACCACCCAGTATCAATTCGCGCACAGCTCAACCTCACAGGAAAATTGGACACGTATCATGGGCAATCGCTTAAGCAAAATCTACACACGAACTGGTGATGATGGCACAACGGGCCTTGGTGATGGTGAACGAGTAGCGAAGGATGATATTCGCATCGAAACTTTTGGCACAGTGGATGAAGCCAACAGCGTGATTGGCATGGTGCTGGCAGTAAAAGATATTCCAGATGATATCCGCGCCTGCTTGATCGAAGTTCAACATGAAATGTTCGATGTGGGTGGGGAGTTATGCATGCCCGGATACGTCGCCATTCACCAGAAGCACGTGGATCGCCTGGAACATGCGCTAGATGAGTTCAACGACAACCTGCCACCTTTAAAGGAATTTATTCTGCCCGGTGGTGGCGTTGCCAGTTCTGCATGTCATCTGGCCCGAACTGTGGTGCGCCGTGCCGAACGGCATGTATGGACACTTGCAAAACGCGACACGGTGCGACCAGAAATTACCATGTACCTCAATCGCCTTTCGGACTTGCTATTCGTCATCGCGCGAATACTGGCGCGTCACGAAGGTGGCAGCGAAGTACTGTGGCGTCATGATAGATAGTGAGGCAGGAACGGTCATGAACAAACTTCGCCAGCAATTAACAAAATCGTTGCTGAGTATTTCTGGCGTAACCGAGAAGCAATGGCCGGATCGCGATGATGGCTTCTCGTCGTTTGAATACAAGGGCAAGGACTTTGCTCACTTCCATCACGACAACGAAATTGATGTAAAGCTGGGAAAGCAGCTCATCAAGGAACAACGCGTGCCGCGACCAAAAGACTCGGAGCCACATCCCAATCGTGCCGCAGGTTCGCCATGGATTGAGTTGCGTTACAACTCGGCAGCAGAAGTGGATGAAGTCGTGCGCCTGATCAAGTTGGGGCTGACACAGTTCTAGGAACGCGCCTTATCAAGGACCCCGCACACTTCCTTTGTGCCATTAACAAGTCTGGGTGAAGCGCGGGCAATATTATCGGGCGTGACGGCATAGAGATGTTGTTGGCTGACAGCACGTAATTGAGACCATGCATGCCATTGCGCCTGCAACTCCACATCATGACTATCGGTGGACAGGATGACTTGAGGATTACGCTGAATCACCGCTTCGGCACCAATCACCGGTGCAAGTTGATCAAGATCGGCAAAAATATTATCGCCACCACATAGCTCAACCACTTCGCTGATGATTTGATGCTTGTTCACCGTGTACAACGGTTGATCATTGACTTGAATAAATACCGATAATCTTGAACGACCTTTGTACTGCGCACGCAGAGCGCTCATGTCATTTTCGAATTGCGTCGCTACTTTTTCAGCCACGGCATCGGTGCCTGCCAGTTTGCCGATCAATCGCAATGCACTACCTACTTCTGCAATACGATGCGCATCGATTTCTTGCACACGCAAACCCAGTGAGCGTACTTGATCGAGCACGGAAGGCGGTGTACCCGATGGCCACACCAGAATCAGATCGGGCTTCAATGACAGCAATCGTTCCATGTCTACTCGTAATGCGTC
>DATAHE010000581.1:0-3672 GCA_036263355.1 Steroidobacteraceae bacterium
TTTCACTCGTGCTTTCGAATCGAGTTCCGCTGTCATTTTTAATTTCTCGAATAAGACGCCAATCGCTTGCGCAGAATAGCGGCAAGTTTACGTGTACCGCGATAATTGCCGTCCTACTTTCTTTGTGGGATTGGTCTGACAGGGGAGCAGCGCTGGAAATTTATTGATGTAACTCCAAAAAATTTCAAATCAATTTCTATTCATACCTTAAAGCCTCAATAGGTTTTGCCTGTGCAACAGCTAATGTGTGTCCCGCGACAGTCAGCAAACCGAGAAGCAGCGCAACACAGCTTGCAATCGCATACATCCATAAGTTGATGTCCACGTGATAGAAGAAGCCATGCAACCATCGATCGATTAGATACCCGGCAACAGGCCAGGCCACGATATTTGCCAATAGAATCGGTTTTGCGAATTTCCATAGGAAGAGGGTTGCGATGTCGACGGTTTCAGCACCCAATGCTTTTCGAATGCCAATCTCGCGCGTCCGGCGTTCAGCAATACAGGTAGAGAGCCCGAACATGCCCAGGCAAGCAATGAATACGGCGATGACCGCCAACGATGCAAACAAAGACCATTCACGATGTATGTCCACGTACAGCGCATCAATTGCACTATCCAGGAACCTTCGTCGAATCGGTTCTGGACCTGATGTTTGCGCCCATAATTTGTCGATGTTGAGCAGCGTATCAGCAGTGGCTGAGCCATCGAGTTTTACCATCAAGTGCTTATAACTACCGGGTAACCATTGAAACGCTGTGGGTTGGATTTCGTGGCGTATCCCTTGCAGCGGAAAATCTTTTACCACGCCTATAATTGCAGGTGCCGAATAATTGGTTGCCATATCTGCTTGACCGCGAAAGGCGGCAGCATGCCCAATTGCCGCGTCCGGTGATTTGTATCCCAGTTTCCTCATCGCAGTTTCGTTAATGACAACGGCGCCACTTCCACTGTCGCGCTGATCATTTGTTGATAGAGTCATGACATCCGCAGAACGGTCGCGGGAAAAGAATCGACCTGCGAGTGGCTTTAAATCAAATAAAGGCAGCAACTGCGGATCTGCGTTCACCATCGTTGTGGCGGAAGGTTGTGAGCCATCCGGTGGTGAAACGACAAACTCCCAGCCGCCACCGATTCCGAATTGAGCGTCCGTGCATGCTGCGGTCTTCACGCCTTTTAGTTTCCGGACTTCTTCAGGAAAGGCATTGCGACAGTCCGTGTCTACGACTAGCACATTCTCAGGATTGAAAATCAAGCTGTCGCGCGTCGCATAATATGTCTGAAGATAAACCATGCCGGTCGCGAACAGCAGGCCGATCAGCACAGCAAATTGGAATGTAACTAATGCAGAACGTGAAAGCTCACTCTGTCCGTCGATGACTTTCTGTCGGCCGAACACAGTAACGGTGCGAAGCCCGGAAAGGATAAGAGCTGGATACACGCTACCGAGAATTCCAACAACCAGTATTGCGCCCGTGAGTGAAATTGCAAGTTGAGGATCCCGCCACCATGCGAAGTCAATGTCACGTCCAAGATACGCGTTGAAGTACGGTAACAATAGCTCAACGAGTGACGTGGCCAGGAGGCAACTAACTGCAACGGTAAGAAACGATTCCCCCATGAACTGGAGCATGAGGTGCTGGCGCGTCGCACCTGCCATTTTACGAACACCTACTTCCATCGATCTTCGGGCGGTACGAGCAGTCATCATGTTGACGTAATTGATTGATGCGACGACGAGAATGAGAAGGCCAATACCGGTGATAGCCCAGATCGCGGAGAGATTCCCGGAAGGTTTCATTGCATGTGCTCCTGCGGGCACAAAATGTATTTGCGTCAGTGGTTGCACAAACAGTTTCGGTATAGGGACGATGGGTTTGCCGTTTGGCCCTCGAGGAACAGGTGCACGTCGTTCCATGGCTTCCTGTATCTGACTTTCCATCGAGACCACGTTGGTATTTGGATAAACCCGGATGTAGGTCAGTACGCTAGCGAGATCTGTGAAAGCGGCATTCAAACGCAATGGGGCATCGTGCGGTGGAAGTAGTGATGCACTGGACTTGCCGGATAAAAATATCTGTGTATCCAGATGCGTTTCGAATGGCAGATCTTGCAGAACAGCATTCACGGTAAAGCTGTTTGCGCCAACCTGGATTGCCTTTCCAATAGGAGCATCCGCGCCGAAGTACTTGCGCGCCATGCGGCGTGTCAGTATTGCGCCATCAGGCTGTTCCAGCGCCGCGCGCGCATCACCGGCGATGCCGGGTAATTGCAGCACATCAAATAGCTCCGCGTCGGCCCAGTACACTGTCTCGTCATTGATGACATCATCGTGTTGCACTTTGATGTTCTGGGCACGCATTCTTCCAGCAGCTTTAATCTGGTGGAAGCCTGCTTTAAGCATGCCTGCCATGGGTGCGATAGTGCCTGCTGATGGAGGGTCCTGAATGTTGTTAATTTGCAGCCCTAGCGCCACGCGGTAAGTATCAGCATGTCCAGGGATCCACCGATCAAAACTTAACTCATCGCGAACATACAACCCAATCAGAATGACGGTGGCGAAGCCGATGGCAAGTCCGCCAATATTGATTACAGAGGTCAATTGATTACGCTGGATATTTCTGAATGCAGCAGCAAGATAATTACGCAACATGCAAATTCCCTCAATTACAGCAGTGTCTCGGTGACAACGTGACCGTCAAGCAGTCTCACCGTGCGCTTGGCTAATGAAGCGTGCGCGAGAGAATGTGTGACCATGACAACGGTGGTGCCAGCAGAATTCACATCTGCAAGCATCTGCATGACGGCCGCGCCGTTCTCTGTGTCGAGATTTCCGGTAGGTTCATCGGCCATGATTAGTTTGGGATTGTTTACCAGTGCGCGTGCGATGGCGACGCGTTGTTGCTGACCGCCAGAAAGCTGGCTCGGTAAATGCTTCATGCGATGAGACAAGCCAACGCGCTCTAGCGCAGCGGATACTCGACGATGGCGTTCCGCGCGTGAAACTCCGTTGTACAACAAGGAGACTTCAACATTCTCAGCCACATTGAGATCCTCGACCAAGTTGAAGCTCTGAAACACGAAGCCGACGCCCGTTCGGCGTAATTTTGTCAGTTGTTTCTCGGAGTGCTTGGTGATCTCTTCGCCATAGAAGGTGTAACTGCCATCATCCGGACTGTCCAGCAGGCCAAGAATGTTCAACAGTGTGGACTTACCACACCCTGATGGACCCATGATTGCCACGAATTCGCCATCCTTCACGTCAAGCGTAATGCCGCCCAGGGCATGCGTCTCGACTTCGGTTGTTCTGTAAATCTTTTTAACATTCCTAAGCTGTAGCATTGTTGCTCCCAATACATGCATTCACTTACTTGAAATCAATACGATCAATCTTTTCCAGGCCGGTATAGTCGGAGATAACGGCGCGTTCGCCCGCGTTGATTCCGCTCAATACTTCAATCTGTTCCGCGTTTCGTCTACCGATTCTGATGTGGCGTCTGTGCGCGGCTTTGCCATTGCTATCAAGGATGAATATCCAGTCGCCACCTGTGTGTTCCAGAAAAGCGCCCGCAGGTAGTACCAAGGCAGGTGTATCGCCGCCCAGTGATAATCGTCCCTGCAATGTTTGACCTGGTAACAGCTGGTTTGGTGTTGTGCCATCGAACGAGAGAT
>DATAHE010000582.1:0-6418 GCA_036263355.1 Steroidobacteraceae bacterium
TAACAAGTTGCTGCGCGTGGTCGTCAACCGCGTTGCAGGCACCAATCGAATCGTCGGTGTTATCACAGAGTGCGGTGCGAAGCGTGAAGAACTACTTGCCGCCAACTCGCAAAACTTGTGGCAAAGCGTGGGACGATTGACGTTACTCGATGAAGTGACGTCGGCTATGGCGCATGAGCTTAATCAACCACTCGCGGCAATCAGCATGTTTGCCCAAGTGGGAGAGCGCATGCTGTCGGTGCCGGAACCTCGGCTGGATAAGGCAAGACAAATATTCAGCGATGTTAGCCAGCAGGCTCTTAGAGCCGGTGATTTGATTCACAACATGCGCAATCTGGTTAAACGTCATCCGCCCAGCAAGATCAAACTGAGAGTGGCTGATCTGATTAACGGATTTGTGTCACTGGCTCAACCGATGGCGCGTACGCATCATGTGGAATTCGTTGTGCCCAATACGTTTCCCGCAGCGATTGTCTTTGTGGATGTCACACAAATTAACCAGGTGCTGTCGATCCTGTTTCAGAACGCGCTGGATGCCGTCGGCAGCAGTGATGCAAGACGAAAAGTAATTGCGGTGGGTGCAGAACAAGTCAATGACAAGATTCTGATATCGATTACAGATAGCGGCAGTGGTGTTGCGGATAGCGCGACCTCGCAACTGTTCCAGGCTTTCTTCTCTACCAAAGAGAACGGAAACGGGTTGGGTTTAGTGAGCGCGAGAAATATTCTTGAGGTATACGGTAGTCGCATTGAATTTACCAATTTGACTCAAGGTGGCTGCCGGTTCAGCTTTTCGCTGCCCGTCGAATCCCGATTTGAATCGCCAGTTGAACCCAGGGCCTGAACAAATTACGGACTTTCCACGATAGCGCTGGCAGTGCACCGGACTAGGCACCTTGGCACATAAGTGCAACACTACGGCTGCGTGTGCGAAATACCTACGCATGCTATGCAGTTGCCAAGGTCATCCAGTATCGCTGTGACAGTTGTACAGCGATGTAATGTAGAAGCGATGACCAAAACAAGTTACATCTGGCCGTGCATCGCTTGCGGATATCAATCGAGGATGTGTCATGACTGTTAGTGCCCAAAAAGCCGAACGTGCTGCGACGAAACCCATGGTATTCATTGTTGATGACGACGATGGTGTACGTCGTGCGATGAGTGCGTTGATGGAGTCGGTGGGCTACGCTCACACTGCCTACGCTTCTGCTGCTGAGTTTCTGCGGCACTACAACGCATCGCAAGCTGGTTGTCTGGTGCTTGATATCCGCATGCCAGAGATGAGTGGTCTGGAACTGCAGCAGGAGCTGAATAAGCGTGGCCATCGCATTCCGGTCATTTTTGTGACCGGCCATGGTGACGTGCCCATGGCGGTTGAAGCGATGAAGAAGGGCGCATTTGATTTTGTGCAAAAGCCCTTTCGCGACCAGGAGCTTCTTGACCGCGTCAATCATGCGCTTCAGCAAGACAACTCTGTACGACAAGAAACCGCTGATAAAGACGAGGTGCTACAACGATGGAATACGCTGACTCAACGTGAGAAAGAGGTGATGTCACTCATCGTCGAGGGCAAGGCCAATAAGGTCGTGGCACAGGACCTGGATCTCAGCGAACGTACCGTGGAAATACACCGGGCACGGGTGATGGAAAAAATGCAAGTTCGGTCCGTTGCCCAGTTGGTGAGGCTTTCCATGCTGCTACCTCAGGCATGAGTCTGAGAAGTGCGGCTCATTCCCTGATACACCCTTGGCATTTACCGCAATTTGCGGACCAGCACTAGTATAACGAGGACACTCTGGTATAACGTAAGCGCACAAGAATACGGGGTAGCGGTGCTGGCACATCGCGTGTATTCATCTTTCATCAAGGTGATCAATATGAGAATAAGACCGATCGGCATTGTCTTGATTGTTGTGTGTTCGCTGCTATCTGCATGCGATCCCAATAAGCAACCCGCACAAGCGGCTTACGCAAAAGTTGAAGCGTCTGTAGCGCCGGTACGCGAAATGCTGGAAAAGTACGCTCCGGAAGAATATGAGCAGTTGAATCAGACTATGGACAGTATGCGTACCAAGCTTAACTCCGACGACTACCAAGGCGCGCTGGAGATGCAGTCCAAAGTTATGGCACAGCTTGCCGCAGCTTCTTCTGCTGCAGGACAGCGAAAGAATTCGATGGTGAGGGGGTTAAGTAACGAGTGGAAAACGCTGGTAGCAACCGTGCCGGGCATGGTTGAGCAAGTGACCGCACGTGTGAATAGCTTGCTGACAGCGAATAAGTTACCCGCTGGGGTGAGTCGTGAGACCGTGGTTCGTTCGCAAGGCATTGCCGCGCAGCTGAGCGGCCAATGGAATGCAGCGCTCAGCTCTGCGCAGCGCAATAGTTTTGACGATGCCGTGAAGCAGGGTAATGAAGTAAAGAAGCGTTGCCTTGACGTAGCAACTGCTTTGAATCTCAAGCTTTCAGAATAATTACGAATACAGCAGATATCGATGACAAACATCGGTCCATATGACCGGTGTTTGTCTTACGAGTAGTGTTAGCGAGTACCCGTTAAGTTTTCCATCATCAGTCCAGTACCGCCGCGTGAAATGTGCGCAACGATAGCAGTGCGGCGATGGATTTTCGTTACCGTGCCCAGATTGATTGCAAAGGCCAGCTGAACAGTCGTTCCCTTCTTTAATCCCATATTGGTGGTTTCAATAAAGACACCATTCGCGCTCAGGTTTTTTGCGCGGCAAAGTTTGCCAGGACGCCCAGGAATCAGGACGAATACCATGGTTCGGGCTTTGTGTCGGCCGTGGAGACGTCGCTCCATAGGAAACCTCGCTTACCACTTTGTTGTTCATGGCGATCTCAACGATCACAATTCGATTATGCCGGAAATTTTGTGACGTGCGAAACACTTTTGAATGTTATTGGTCCATTATGTCTTGAGTGAACAGCGAACATTTCCGGCGCTGCGCTTTCGCTTTCTGTAGTTTGAATTTACCAATGGTTAAGATTGGAAGCCCTACCGTCGGCGCCAAAGTATTTCTTACTCTTGTTGCTGATAATTTTTCTGGCAGTTAATGAATTGGATGAGTCATTGATGATCGAAAATTTGCAAAGTCAGCGCATTCGACCCATTGGTGTATTTGACTCCGGTGTTGGCGGGTTGACGGTGCTGCGTGCATTGCGTAGTCACATGCCGACGGAGCATTACCTCTACCTCGGCGATACCGCTCGATTGCCGTATGGCAGCAAGAGTCCGGAAACCATCCAGCGTTATTCATTGCAAGCCGCAGAGTTTCTGGTGAATCGCGGCATCAAATGTCTTGTTGTTGCGTGTAACACGGCCTCAGCCACCGCGTTACCGTTATTGCAGCAGCGATTCGATTCAATACCGGTAATTGGTGTGGTTGAGCCTGGAGCTACGGCAGGTTGCGCAGCCTCATCGACAGGACGAATCGGTGTTATAGCAACTGAAAGCACTGTGCAGGGTGGGGCATACCAACGAGCCATTCATCGATTGCGCAGGGATGCCTCTGTTATCGCCCATGCCTGTCCATTATTTGTTGCGCTTGCGGAAGAGGGTTGGACCTCCGGACCGATTGTTGAAAGCATCGCGCACCGTTATCTGGAAATGATGTTCAGCGTTGCGGATGCTCCCGATACGTTGTTGCTGGGGTGTACCCACTTTCCGGTGTTGCGTGAAGCGTTACAGAAAGTAGTTGGTCCACAAGTGCATCTGGTCGATTCCGCGGAAACGACGGCGACGGCATTGAAAGCATTGCTGCAATCGAGGCAACTGGTCAATGACACATCTTCGTCTGGCTCCGCTGCGTTCATGGCGACGGATGGCCGCGAACGCTTTGCGCGCGTGGCGGCGCACTTCCTTGATCAGGCATTAAGTGGCGGTGAGGTTGAACTGATTGAGCCAACCTTTGCTATCAAATGATAAAGCGCAGTCACTTACCTTGCTGTCAATGCGTTGCGTGATTGCTATGCGAGTTGCCTGGTATTTTTAGTTCATCAAGACTTTCCACACAGTTGCGACCGCGTAATTTGGCGCGATACAACGCATGATCAGCACCTTGAAGCAACTCAGCCGCATTGCTGAATGCCCGGCTGGGTGTACAGGTCGCAGTACCAATTGTTACGCTGAATTTTGCACCCGGCGCAGTCATGCCTGCAGAAGAGTCGCGAATCGCGCGCAATATGCGTTCACACACCTGCATGGCCAGTGCTTCATCGGTACCAGGCAGAACGAGGAGGAATGTATCGCCACCGTAACGACCAACACAATCGCTGCCGCGAATGTTCGCCTGTATAAGATCCGCGCAAGTTTTAAGAACCTTGTTACCACCTTCATGTCCCAGTGATTCGTTCAGGCGTTTGAAGTGGTCGATGTCTACAATTGCGACGCTCAGCGAGCGACTGAACATCAAGGCCTGTGTAAATTCGCGATCAAGTAAGCGTTCCAGCCACATACGATTCAATGTGCCGGTGAGTGCGTCGCGTCGTGCTGCGTCCTCGAGTTCTTCGGTGCGGTTAAGTAGCACTGATGCTGTTTCTTGCAGTGCCTGCACATCGCGTAGCGCGTAAAGGTTGCGAACCGTCATCAACTCGCGAGCCTGCGACATCAGCGCCTCTGCATCTGTGGTGTCCAGAATGCTGGTCTCGTAAAGTTCTTCAGCTTCAGGAATCAGCTTGACCAATCTGGCAACGATATCCGTGAACTGTTGTCCGCGAATACCTAAAAGTTTATCGGCCATTCTCGCCGCTTCTGCCAGCAATGCATTGTTGTTGGAATCCAGTACCGCATCGGCCAATACACTTCCCAGAGCGCAACAGCATGCAAGCTTGCCCTCTGGAAGTAAGGCGTCGCTGGCTTGAACGTTATGGCTGCGTTCGACGCTGGCACAAATCGTCTCGGGCAATCTCCATGTGCGTAGCAGCAGTGCGCCGTAGTACGCATGATCTTTCCCATCCAGTTTCTTTCTTTCATGTTCGATCATCGCGCTATGCGTTGCCTGTGGTTGCAGGTCGGCATAGAAACCTTCGGAACAACGATCAATTGCAAGGATCGCGACGTCCTGAAGCAGCCCAATCAAGAAAGCGTCTTCATCCTGTCCTTTGCAAACTTGCTCTGCAAAAGCCCGACTCCCGGTTGCAGCGAGCAAGGTGCGTCGCCAGTAGCGTTTATAGTCAATTCCGTTAGGCCTGCATCCGCGTAACGTGGAGACAAGAGAGAAGCTCAGTGCGAGTGTCAATGCGGCGTTTAGTCCGATGATTACCAACGCTTGGCGAATATTCTGACTGGGGCGGCGTTGGGCATAAAACGCGGAGTTGGCAATCCGCAATAACTTGGCCGCCATCGCAGGATCACAGCTAATGGCGTTTGCCACCTTGGCTAGTTCGATGTCTGGATTGCTAGCCAGCGTGATGACTTCGCGCGCGACTTGCGATGGACTGGGGAGGTCCACCTGATTCTTTATGCGCGTTTCAAACTCATCATTCAGCGACATGAACGGTCAATCCGGGTTACAAATCTGTGTAGAGGGTTGTGCAAAATGTAAAAAAGCTCTATCAAGCATCGGCTCACGGTGGCAAAGCTTTAAGCGGCGATTTGCTGAACCCCTTGATTGACTGGGACAATTTTAGCCAGGAACCCGCATAATCCCGGGAAAAATGTCAGCGAAAACTCATCGGCCGGTGATTAAGTTCAGTGTAGAGGGCGGCCGCCCGAAAATCATTCAAAAGTCTTGTTGACACCAAGATTGTGGATACAGACAATACCCGGCTCTTATGTCCGCGGGAGGGGTACTCAAGCGGCCAACGAGGGCAGACTGTAAATCTGCTGGCTTATGCCTACGTAGGTTCGAATCCTACCCCCTCCACCACGGCCGTAACTGGTAGTGACCGGACATGAAAGAGATAGTAGTTTGAGCTGGTTTTTCAGCTGTTTTCAAGGGCTGAGATGTTCTTGACCTGAAGGCAGCAGAATGGGTGTTTGAGCTGCGGGTGTAGTTCAATGGTAGAACCTCAGCCTTCCACGCTGATGGTGTGGGTTCGATTCCCATCACCCGCTCCAGTCTTGATTGGCTGAGCACGAATTGATAGCAAGGCCCACGTAGCTCAGTTGGTAGAGCACGTCCTTGGTAAGGACGAGGTCATCGGTTCAATCCCGATCGTGGGCTCCACAAGACCTGGGGGTCTTGGTTGATGATTAAGTTGTGGTTTGCACTTTGGGTGTAGATCAATTGTTGATTGACTAGGGTTGAAATAAACGACTTTTTAGAGGACAGCTGCTGTGTCAAAAGAGAAATTTGAGCGTACGAAGCCGCACGTCAACGTCGGCACGATTGGTCACGTGGACCATGGCAAGACGACCCTGACAGCGGCATTGACCAAAGTCATGGCCGAGAAGCAC
>DATAHE010000583.1:0-6622 GCA_036263355.1 Steroidobacteraceae bacterium
CGGAACGTGCATCCGCATACGTGGCGTGATGCTGATCGGCCTGCTGTTGTGCTTCCACGGGACGTTCGCGTGGATCCTGAACGGAAAGAAACGCCGCAATCACCAGCATTTCCTTCAGACAACGTTGATGCGTTGCTGCCAGCAACATCCGCGCAAGACGAGGATCCAGTGGCAATGCGGCAATGTTATTGCCCAACTCCGTGATATGACGTTGCTCATCGAATGCCTTCAATTCCTGCAACAGACGATATCCATCATTGACCAACTTCATTTCAGGTGGATCGATAAACCCGAATCGTTCTGGATCAGGTAGTCGCAACATTGCGAGCTTCAAGATAACGCTGGCGAGATTGGTGCGAAGAATTTCCGGCGGCGTAAAATCCTCACGACCGTTGAAATCCTCCTCACTGAACAATCGTATGCAAATACCTTCAGCTTCACGACCACAACGTCCCATTCGCTGATTGGCGCTGGCTTTCGCAATCTTCTCAATCGGCAAACGTTGCACCTTGCCGCGCACGCTGTAACGACTGATACGAGCCAGTCCGGAATCGACGACAAAGCGAATGCCCGGAACAGTTAACGATGTTTCAGCGACATTGGTTGCCAGTACCACTCGTCGCGCATGATGCGACGCAAAGATTCTCTCCTGCTCAGCAACCGTCAAACGGGCAAACAACGGCAACACTTCGGTGTTCTTCAGCTTCGCATCTTTAAGCGCCTTGGCACATTCGCGAATCTGCTTCTCACCGGGCAGAAACACCAGCACATCACCACGGCCGTTGTACGTCTTCTCCAATTCTTCAACGGCAGCAACCACGCCCTGCGGCAGCGACAGCTCCACACCTTCTTCATCATCTGCAAACAGCGGTCGATAGCGCACTTCCACCGGATAACTGCGGCCAGATACTTCAATCACCGGTGCGCCATTAAAGAATCTGGAGAACTTGTCGGGATCGATGGTCGCAGAAGTGATGATCAACTTGAGATCGGCACGTCGCTTCAGCACTTCGCGTAGCACACCCAGCAACATGTCGATGTTTAGACTACGCTCGTGCGCTTCATCGATAATGATTGTGTCGTATTGACGCAGATCCCGATCAGCTTCCAGTTCACGCAACAGAATGCCATCAGTCATCAACTTCACACGTGTATTAAGTGACGTGTGATCCGTAAACCGCACCTGATAACCCACGGCTGCGCCAACCGTCGTCTGCAATTCCTGCGCAAGTCGATTGGCCAATGCCCGTGCTGCAATTCGTCTTGGTTGTGTATGACCAATGACACCAAACACACCACGCCCTGCCTCGATACACAGTTTTGGAAGCTGCGTGCTTTTACCCGAGCCCGTTGCACCGCAAAGAATAATGACCTGATGGGCTTGCAATGCATCCAGCACTTGTTGTCGATGTGCAGTGATGGGCAACTCAGCATCGTATTCAATGCGCAATGTCGTGTTGCGCAGCCGCTCGACCTGTTGCAGCGATTTCTCAATGCGATCATGCAATCCTTTCAGTGCACGTTCATCCGGGCTGCGTTGCTTCTGATGGGCACGCAGTCGTTGCCATTCACGATCCAGTCGCGGACGGTCAGCAAGACGCGCGAGCACGATACGGTCGCGCAACGCCATCAAGTCAATTTTTTGCTCTTCACTCATCAGTTCGTACAATTTTTTGGATTACGCCGTCGCTCGCTCTGCGACAAGCGCATTCGCAAAACTCTTTCAAGATTCGTTATTGTAGGGAAATTATTTCGGTAACGCGCTATCAAATCGGATCGTTACCTGAGCGCCACCGAGCGAAGAGTTATTGATAGAAATTGTTCCGCCATACAAATCAACCAATTCGTTCACTACTGACAGACCAATTCCATGACCACTTTGCTGTTCATCCAGTCGCTTGCCGCGACGCATCACTGTTTCGCGCTCAGCTTCCGGGATGCCAGCACCATCATCCTCAACAGTCAATACAAAATCCGATTTGTTCGTCACACCCTTCTGCATGGCTTGTACACGTATACTCACTTTCCGGTGCCCGTATTTAAAAGCATTGTCGAGCACATTCCCGGCGATCTCCATCAAATCATTTCTATCGCCATAAAAAACGGCATCGCGATCAACATCCACAAGACATTCGATATTTTTATCCGCGTAGACTTTCTGTAACGCTTCAACAAGTGGACCGATCACTTCGGTCAACGCAACACTAACGGCGCCCACGGTGCCTCCTGCGGATACCGCAGCGCGTTTCAACTGGTAGCGAACGATGTCATCCATCACGGAAACCTGTTCATCAATTTTCGCAACATCCATAGACGACTGAGCATGGATCAAATTACGAATCACTGCCAATGGCGTCTTCAGGCTGTGCGCAAGATTACCCAGCGAGTTTCGATAGCGCTCCATGCGTTCACGTTCATTCTTCAACAGCAGATTCATGTTGCTCGCCGCACCAGCCAATTCGCGCGGATAATTATCGCTTAACTGCTGACGAGTTCCAGACTCGATCATCAGGATTTCATTCTCAACCTGTCGCAATGGGCGCAATACGGCACGCACCAGCCACAGCATCGCGATCATCAATATCAAACCCATCACTGCGAACCCACCAAACAGTCGCCAGCGAAAATCATTCAGCTGTTTGAAGTAGGGTTCTTCACTTTCAGCGACACAGAACTGTAACAACTGTTGATGACGGTCATCAAACTCCCACGAATATGATCGAGCCAGCGTGAGCACTCTGGTGCCATCCGCAAGTACTTTGTTATTAACACTTTGTTGTCCGGGCTTTAACTGTGTCGATTGGCATAGCTTATTGCCAAGCAACGAGGGCGCACGCCAGAGCGCATCGCCTTTCCGCTGGATGATCTCCCCATCGAGTCCCGAGTTAGGCGCCAACAAGCGTGGATTCAATTGCTCTTTGACTGGAACGAGAGTCCCATCTACTTCATCTATCGCGGCCATCATCGCTTGCATCTGCACTTCCAGCCGATCACTAATGGAGCGAATGCTGAGATCGCGGAAGAAGTAGTCCAGCGTGGCGGTAGTCACGCTAAAGAAAAGTATCAGCAATGTACCGACTGATAGCGCAAGTCGTGCATTGAGTGAACGAGGCATCATGCGGATGCAATCGTCAATGCGAAGCGATAGCCGCGCCCGCGCAAGGTTTCGATCGGATGATACGTATCGTCAGGATCCAGCTTGCGACGCAGTCGGCCGACCAGCACCTCGATGGTGTTGCTGTCACGATCGAAATCCTGTGCATACAACTGCTCGGTTAACTCTGTTTTGGAAATCACCTCACCGTTACGATGCATCAACAACTCAAGGATTTTGTATTCAAAACTGGTGAGCTCGACAGCCTTATCATTTACTGTCACTTGCTGTGCCACGCTGTCCAGCGCAATCGGACCGGCTTTCCATACCGATTGCGTTTTGCCGGATGATCGCCGTAACAGCGCCTGAACCCTTGCCAGCACTTCCTGATAATGAAATGGCTTGGTCACATAGTCGTCTGCACCTGCTTGCAGCGCCGCTACTTTTTCCTGCCACTGATCTCGCGCTGTCAAAATTAAAATTGGGAATTTCTTGTCCTTGGCACGCAGCTTCTTTATCAACTCCATTCCAGTCAACTTTGGCAAGCCAAGATCTATCACTGCGACATCAAAGGGAAATTCCAATCCCTGATACAGCCCTTCTTCTCCGTCAGCCGCTCCCTCCACATTAAAGCCAGAGGCAGTGAATTGCGCGACTAACGATTCACGCAAAGTGGTTTCATCTTCGACGATTAAAATGCGCATTGCTTTTCTTGCGACGTCTGCAATTTGCCAGCTGGATTGTTCAATGACCTATCAAAAAACTGTCGAAAACAGGTACGTTTTCGTCAGAGCGTCCAGGGATGGATTCATAGCGCTTTTTTGATAAGTCATCGAATGATCCAGTACACCGTATGATAAACATGCCTTCACTGCACTTGCCCCGTCTGTGCATCGACTGTCACCGTCCACACTCGTGAGCGATCACTGCTTACCAGTCGAATGCGATACAGCACACGATCACCATCGCGTACTGTATCGGTCTTGATAGCCGTAGCATTAAACCGCTGCTGAACCATGGCAATGGCATCATTCATCGAGACGCGAACACCCGCGTCGGCAAAGACGACGGGACTGATCACCAGTCCCGTCATTAACACCATCATCAACAATGCCTTTTGTATTAATTTGTTCATGGCAACAGTGTACCGCATTCATTATCCAAGCACTTCCACACCACGACCAACCCGGATTCGAACTCTGCTACCTGGATCGTATGACATCACTGTCGTGTACTCCCGGCCACGGAATTCGTAGGTCACGCGATATCCTTCGCAGTTACCTCTTGTATCGTCATCCCAGTCACCATAGCTACGCGAGATAATCGGATCAACATCCACAACGCGAGCGTAGGTGATGTAGACCGGCGCAGGTGCCGCACCGAACGAAAAACTTACATGCGGCGGACGTGGCACAGGAAAGAACACGGCGGGAGGCGGAGGAACGGGAACCACGAAACGAATACCACCACGGTTATGATCATGACGGTCGAAATCATGACGACCACCGAATTCACGGCCGTGTCCAAAGTCGCGGTCATGTCTTTCGTGGCGACCCCGGTCATCGAAGTCGCGGTCGCGACCATGCCCATGGCCAAAGCCGTCGGCGAACACGCTGCCTGCGACCAACATACCGGCGCTCAATAACGCGCCCTGCACGATGGACTTAATACTTGCTTTGCTGCTTTTCATAAACCTGACTCCTCTGTTGCGAAGGGCTCATTTCGAGCTTGGAGCCACTTTAAAACTTCGAACCTGAACGGTTCCTGAACGGCTCAAATCTCGTATTGCCGCACCTCAAGCATCCATCGTGATTCCGAAATCGCCGTAAATAGATTGCGCTTCGCATTCCCTGCCACGCGCAAGCCCAGGGCAATACATCCCTGTATGCCCGGCGCGGCGGAACAAAGCAGTGCTTTGTTATAAGCACCGCCTTGCCCATGTAGCTCCGCACTAGCCTCCTGTTTTTGACGGTTTCTTCATCACGATTGGATACTCGATGCCCCTGCACACCGAAGGTCGTCCGCAATTCCTTAGGAATGCCTTTAGTCGCACCCGGCATTAGCATTGAGCTGCCCAGGTGATTACAATTGCCGCCTTTTTTGGCTCCCCTTGAGCGAGAACGGCAGTGAGCAAAATCCTGGTTTGTATAAAGCGCGTGGTGGACTACAACGTGCGCATTCGCGTCAAACCCGATGGCAGCGGCATCGTGACCGATGGCGTCAAAATGGGCATCAATCCCTTTGACGAAATCGCGCTGGAAGAAGCGCTGCGAATCAAGGAACGCGGACTTGCAACCGAAGTGGTGGTCGTATCCATCGGCCCCGCTGAGACACAGAACCAACTGCGCACTGCGCTCGCAATGGGTGCCGACCGTGCCATTCTGGTGGAGCACGCCGAAGCGATTGAACCGCTCACCGCCGCCAAAGTATTTCTGAAGCTAGCGGAAAAGGAATCGCCGCAAATCATCATCACCGGTAAACAGGCCATTGATGATGACAATGGACAAACAGGCCAAATGCTGGCCGCATTGTGGAATCGTCCACAAGCCTGCTTTGCATCGAAAGTAGAGATCAACGGCAAGGTTGCCAAGGTCACTCGCGAAGTAGATGCCGGTCTTGAAACACTGGAACTTGATCTGCCCGCCGTGATCACCACGGATTTGCGCTTGAACGAACCGCGCTACGTCAAGTTGCCCGAAATCATGAAGGCCAAGAAGAAGCCCCTTGAAACAATGACACTTGCTTCGCTGGATGTCAGTGTCAGCAAGCAATTTACTGTTAGTAAGGTTGCGCCACCGCCTACCAAACAGAAAGGCGTCATCGTTAAAGATGTGGCGGAACTGATCAGCACACTGAAGCAAAAGGGAGTGCTATAACATGAACAAAGTATTGGTCATTGCCGAACACTTGGCAGGCGTTATCAACCTCAGCACTCACAAGTCCATAAGCTGTGCATTGCAGCTTCCCGACGCTGAAGTCGATGTCGTGGTTTTCTCGGCGGATGACAAAGCCGCGTCGCACGCTGCAAAGCTCGCAGGCATCAAGCGCGTTATTAGCATTGTGCGTCCAGAATTTGCAGAGCCGGTTGCCGCCACCCTGGCACCTGCGATTGTTGAACTCGCTGCTGAGTACTCACATCTGCTCGCGCCCTCCACTACCTTTGGCAAGGACGTGCTGCCGCGCGTCGCCGCATTGCTGGACGTGGGTCAATTGAGCGACATCATGGCAGTCAATGGCGCGCATACTTTCACTCGACCGATTTATGCTGGCAACGCCATTGTCACCATCAATGCGGATGCATCAAAGAAGCTATTGGCAACCGTACGCATCGCATCTTTCCAGCCAGTCAACGAAAGCGGCAATGCTTCAATTGAAAATCGCAACATCACTGCCCCGTTGCCAACACACACCCGCTTCGCTGGGCGCAGCACTGAGAACAGCGGTCGTCCTGACCTGCAAAGTGCAGCACGTGTAGTCTCTGGTGGACGTGCATTGGGCAGTGCTGAAAACTTTCAGTTGATTTACAAG
>DATAHE010000584.1:0-4854 GCA_036263355.1 Steroidobacteraceae bacterium
ATCGACGTACCGATTTATACTTGCCGCTGTTGTCACTGGATGGGAATCAGCAATGAGTAGCCATCGACAGTGAGACCACAATAGTATCGACTGTCGTCAATCGTAAAATCGGCCCAAATTATTGGCTGGCTTGAAGCACAAAGTTTGATGGTTTCGATAGAGATGATCGAGCTAAGGTGTCATTCCCGCGAAGGCGGGAATCTAGTAAGAAAATTTTTTAACTGGATTCCCGCCTTCGCGGGAATGACATCATCGTTCAGTATATGTATTGAGTATGAGTAGGCTAGTTAGAAGTTTTTATGTAGAGGTTTGAAGTGCGCATAACGATTTTTGGTTCAGGATATGTGGGACTAGTCACCGGTGCTTGCTTCGCCGAAGCGGGCAATCATGTGCTGTGCGTGGATGTGGATGAACGCAAGATCGAAATGTTGAAGCGTGGCGAGCTGCCAATCTATGAACCTGGCCTTGAAGAACTGTTAAAGAAAGGAATTGCTGCTGGTCGTCTAAGTTTCACCACCAGCGCAGAAGAAGGCGTAAAGCATGGACTGTTCCAATTCATTGCTGTCGGTACGCCGCCCGATGAAGATGGCTCTGCGGATCTTAAATATGTACTTGCCGTAGCGGAGTCAATTGGTAAACACGCTGACGAGTATCGAGTCATTGTTAACAAGTCGACTGTACCTGTGGGTACTGCCGACAAGGTAAAGGCCAGGGTGCGTGAGGTGATGAACGCGCGTGGTGTGCAGCTCGAATTTGATGTCGTATCGAATCCCGAATTTCTCAAAGAGGGCGCGGCGCTCACGGACTTTATGCGACCTGATCGTGTTGTTGTCGGCACTGACAATCCACGCACTGCTGAGCTGCTCAAACTGTTGTATGACCCGTTCACTCGCAATCACGAGCGAATGATTGTGATGGATGTGCGTTCGTCAGAATTGACCAAGTATGCGGCGAACGCATTGCTGGCAACCAAGATCAGTTTCATGAACGAGCTGGCCAATATTGCAGAACGTCTGGGTGCGGATATTGAGAAAGTTCGTAACGGCATTGGTTCTGATCCGCGTATCGGCTATCACTTCATTTACCCAGGTTGCGGTTATGGTGGCTCGTGTTTCCCGAAGGACGTGCAGGCATTGGCGCGTACCGCACAGGACAATCAATACACCCCGGAAATTCTCAACGCGGTTGAAAACGTCAACTATCGACAGAAGGAAGTGTTGTTCAACAAGATCAACATATTCTTTAAAGGCGATCTCAAAGGCAAGACGATTGCCTTGTGGGGGCTGGCGTTCAAGCCGAACACCGATGACATGCGTGAAGCGGCAAGCCGCACCTTGATGGAATCACTATGGAAAGCCGGCGCGAAAGTGCAGGCTTATGATCCGGTCGCTGCACACGAAACGCAGCGCATCTACGGCGAGCGATCAGACTTGAAACTGGTAAAGACCGCAGATCAGGCGCTGGAGGGTGCTGACGTTCTCGCGATCGTCACTGAATGGCGTGAATTCCGCAGCCCGGAATTCGACACCATGCGCAAGGTGCTAAAGCAGCCGGTGATATTCGACGGGCGCAATCTCTATGACCCGTCGCTGGTGAAGCAGTTTGGGTTCAAATATTTTGCCATTGGACGGGGCGATCAAGTCTGATAGCTGTTCTTCATCGCACCGTGTTGAGGCGAAAGGGAGGTTGCCTCTTCGAAAAAAACAATTGCGCAAAACAATAATTGCGCCGCCGACAGAATCCCGGTAGGTTGATTCAATTGGGGCATTATCACCTGGCTCTGAAGCGTTCATGCCCCGCTGATCAACTTCTGAATAGAGGGGATTCGTCATGACGGATTTGAAGCGTTCTATTTCGCGCATTGCATCACGCGGCCTTGTCGCACTGGTCACTACAGGATGCATTATTACTCCTGCGTATGCCGCGAGCGGCATTAAACGACCTTCCACTGTAAATAGTAATTTGCATCTCCAGCGGTTGACTGCAACTGACCTCAAGGTGGACGTGTTCGTGCAACTCGATGAGCCTTCTGTTGCAGAGTTGAATATCAATAGTGTTAAACAAACTGGCGATATCGCCAGTGCTGATGCGCAGAAGGCGCAGGCTCAGCGCGTTACTGCCCAGCAAAGCGCAATCCGCTCAACACTGGAAAGCCACGGCGCAACGATTCTGTCTTCGCATCGTGTTGGCGCAAACGGTTTGCATGTCAGCGTTCCATTGGCCGAAATGAACGCATTGCGTGGTCTGTCGGGTGTGCGTTCAGTGGGTCGTGTCACCAAATACCACATGGATAATATCGACAGTGTTCCATGGATCGGTGCTACGAAGTTGTGGGACGCAATGAACATCAAGGGCAAGGGCGTGAAGATCGGCATCATCGATTCCGGCATCGACTACACGCATGCTGACTTCGGTGGTTCTGGCAGCGTGGCTGACTTCAATGCCAATAACCCCAATGTGGTAGAACCCGGTTCGTTTCCTACTGCAAAAGTAGTCGGTGGAATTGATCTTGCCGGTGCCACCTACAATGCGAATGATTCGTCAACCGTTGCGGTGCCCGATGCAGATCCAATTGATCATTCTGGTCATGGTACTCACGTTGCTGGTACCGCCGCAGGCGTTGGTGTTCCGGGTGTGATCGGTGCAGGTGTTGCGCCAGAAGCATCGCTGTATGCCATCAAGGTATTCGGTGATAACGGTGGAACCACCAGTCTGACGTCAGAAGGTATTGAATGGGCAATGGACCCCAATGGCGATGGCGACATGAGCGATCATCTCGATGTCATCAATATGAGTCTTGGCGCTCCTTTTGGTGACCCGAATGATCCAACGGCGATATCTGCCGCGAATGCAGCCGCACTGGGCATTATTGTTGTTGCCTCTGCGGGCAACGAAGGCGCAGTACCGTACATCACCGGTTCACCCGCTGTTGCCAGCGCGGCGATTTCTGTCGCTGCTAGTTATCCAGGCGGACGAGTGTATCCGAAGGTACAAGTGACAGCACCAGCATCGGTTGCAGGTGTATATCCATCACTGGAAGGTGCCGGCCCCGTACAGCTAGCACAAACTGGACCTGTCAGCGGGACATTAGTAAATGCAGTACCAGCGAATGGTTGCAGTGCGTTGACAAATGCATCTGCTGTCGCTGGAAACATTGCCTTAATTATTCGCGGCACTTGCGGTTTTATCACCAAGTACCAAGTAGCACAGGCAGCAGGTGCCAAAGCCATTCTTGTTTATAACGATGGCGCTGATAGCACTCGACTTGATCCTATTGTGATGGGCGGTCTTGATAACACCATCACGATCCCCGGTGTGATGATTTCGTTCAGCGATGGCAAGAAACTCAGTCAAACCAGCGGTGTATCGGTAACATTGAGTGTTGCGCCGGATCCCACCAAGGATGATCAGATTGCAGACTTCTCCTCGCAAGGACCTGGTAATCCTGATTCATCATTCAAACCTGATCTGACAGCACCCGGTGAATCCATTGTCTCCGCAGGATTTGGTCAAGGCACTGGCTCCGCCAATTTCTCTGGCACTTCAATGGCATCACCGCATGTGGCGGGTGCTGCGGCACTGCTGCGTCAATTGCACCCGAAGTTGAATCAGTCCGGGATCAAGGCTCTGCTACAGAACTCAACGGTCAACGCTAACGCATCGTATGACACCAAGCTCACGCGACAAGGTGTAGGTGTGGTTCGTGTCGATAAAGCCGCTGCGTTAACAAGCTACGCGAGTCCGGGTGGAGTATCGTTCGGTCGACTGAATCCAATCGCTCCAATCAACGAGGTTAGAGAAATTACGTTTACCAGTTTAACTTCTGCACCTCATGCGTTTACCAGCAAGCTGGTGGAAAATCGCTCCATGCCTGGTGTAAAGGTTATTTGCCCTTCATCTGTATGGGTAGGTGGACAGAACTCTATCGAGACTCATATCACGTTGAAATTTGATCCCCGCGTCAGTGGTGCTGCAAACGTATATGACAGCGGACTTGCCAGTCAGACTGAAGTCGATGGTTGGTGTGTGTTTAGCGATGGCAAAGAGCAACTTCGAGTTGGATATATTGCTGTAGTTGATCCTGCATCAAATATATCCGTAACCTCATACCCAGCTAAGAAGAAAGCGGTTGTGCGTAATGCAGGTCCAGCAGTAGGTTGGGCAGAAGCATTTACGCTTGCGCTGCCAGATGGTGGAGCCCTGGATCCGTCAAGCGATGCGTCAGCTGCGGGCTTCCGACGTGCCGATGAAAGTATCTATGGCGCCAAGGTTCTCGAGATAGGTGTTTCGGCCAAGCGGCCATTCACCCACATATCTAATTTGATGTTTGATTTTCTGGTCGATACAAACAATGACGGAAATGCAGATGTCGAGGTACTTGCGATCGATTATTCGTACCTGAATTCAAACGCCGATCCCGGTACGTACGTGACTGCGCAGTTTGATCTCGCTACGGGTGATGGCTTTATCGACTGGCAAGTACTTACGTGGGACTTCAATGACAACGCTGCCATATTCCCGTTCACTTTGGCCAGCGATGGTAATTTGTTGAGCTTCTTGCCGGATAAATTCAGCTTTGAGTTGCATACCATTAACTTGTCCGACGGTAACGAGTTGGATGTGCAAAGCGGATTAGTAGATCTGTCGAAGGAAATTGTTCCTGACTTGAACAGCTTCGGCGTTGGCGTAAAAGAAAAAATCGAAGTCAACATGAAAGGCAGTGGTCACTCGCTGTGGTTATTCCAGAATAACCCTGTGCAACAGCAAAAGGATTTTTCACGAGTTCAGTAATATTCGGTCGTTAATATCTCGATATTGGATCGATTGAAAGGCGGAGCAGAAATGCTCCGCCTT
>DATAHE010000585.1:0-2661 GCA_036263355.1 Steroidobacteraceae bacterium
CAGCGTCTTGCCTGCGAACACCTGCCAGCGCCATTGATCGACCATCTTTGCGAAGGGCAAGAAAACAATTTTGTCCAATGCCTTTTTCATTTGCGCATTGATCAGCGCTTTCTGATCATCTGGTGCACTCTGCAACAAGCCAATCTTGACCAGATGTTGCGGTGTCAAAGAAAGCGTAATGGTGTCGCCAATGGCCTCGTGAAAACCATCGTGAGCGCCACGCTGAAACAGGGGTGGTTGCTTCTCGTAGTTAAGATAGTAATAGATATGTCCCAGCTCATGATGTACGGTGAATAACTCTTCTTCATTTGCTTCAATGCATTGTTTTAATCGCACATCATTGTTAGCCAGATCAAAGTCCCACGCACTGGCGTGACAAACCATATTGCGGTCACGCGGTTTGACGAATGCCGAGTTCTTCCAGAATGCGTCCGGCAATGCAGGCATACCAAGTGACGTGTAGAAATCTTCGGCGATACGTGTCATCTTCAGCGCCGTAGCCATATCGGCTTCGTGCTCCATATTCGCTGCGTCGACAACGCCCGGCTTACCTTTAAATGCCGTCTGCAGTGATTGCAATTCTTTTGTGCGTATTGCTTCTAGTGCTCCAGTGACATTGCCACTGACAACACCCGGATAGGGTTCGAGCAATGGATATAGATTGCTCCAGTCTTGCGCCCACATATTGCCAAGCAATTGCATGGGAATCAGGCCGTTCTTGCTGACCACGGCATCACCATACTTATTATTCAGCTTGTTGCGCGTATAACAATGCAATTGGTCGTATAACGGTTCGACCTGCTTCCACAGCCGTTCTACTTCTTTCGTGAATTGATCGGGGTTCATGTCGTATTCGCTACGCCATAAAATGCCGGTGTCTGCAAATCCATTATCAACTGCACCCTGATTCGAAAGTGTCACGAAGCTTTGATAATCACTGCGTAACGCAGCGGCGGCGTCGTACCATCCCTTCCATGCCTCAGCCAGTTGTGACGGCGAGTACGCGAAGTCGCGGTTATCCAGGATATGGCTAATATCTTCTAGCGAGGCGCAGCGATGATTGCCTGCGGCGTCATCGTGACACCAGCGAGCCGTGCTGTACTTGGCTTCCATTCGCGATGTGACGCTGGCCAGCGCAACACGTTTGCTATCGTCGTTAGGTGGCAAGACGGTGTTATTGTTTCTGATCAGCATCAATGAACGCGAAGCTGGTGGAGATAGGTTTTTCAGATCTTCGAATTGTTTCGCTTGTTCGATGACCTTTGCTGTGTAGATAAGCTGTTCTTCATTGCTCTGTGCGGCAAGGCGTTGCGTATCATCCGTAATGTAATTGGCTGCCACCCATGCAGCGGACTGCCAGAGCGGACCCTTGGCAAGCAGTTCCTTATTGATGCGTTCAATAAACTTGTCGGCGCTCTCGGGTGTTGCTGCCATCTCTGCGGCGATGGCATGGTCGCCAAGCGATGAAGTTGCAACGGCAACTGCTGTAACAACGAATGGTTGAGCGTATCGAATGAATTGAAACTGTCGCAACATGACTGTCCCCATTGCGCCGATGAGATGACGCTACTGAATTTTTGGTTGCAACTATGAAGACGGCTTTTCGTCAGCCAACTTCGCAATCCATTTTGCCAGCAGCAGAAGCAATAAGCCTACACCAGCCGTACCAGCAAACACCATTAAAAATCGATGCGGCATTTCTGGCAAGCTATCGTTACCCAACTTACCGGCAATCAATCCTCCAAGTGCATTACCAAGTGCAATCGACATGTACCAGGTGCCCATTAATTGTGCGGCATATCGTTGTGGGGCGAACCTAGAAACAGTGGACAGGCCAACAGGTGAAAGGCACAGCTCGCCGGTAGTATGGAGTAGATACGTTAACGTAAGCCATATGACGCCTACTTTCTCACCGTGGACAACAAACCCAGCGGCGAAGAACAAAACGAGAAAACCTAGTCCAAGTTGTATCAGACCCAATCCAAATTTAACCGGTGCAGAAGGGTCAAGCTGCTTCGCGCCGAGTCGCATCCACAATGCGGCAAATAGTGGCGCCAGTGTGATGATGAATGTCGAATTGATGGACTGTAACCAGGACGCAGGGACCTCCCAGCCGAACAGAGTGCGATCTGTATAACGTTGCGCAAACAAATTGAACGATGACCCAGCCTGTTCAAAACCAGACCAGAAAAAAGTGGAGGTCATCACCAGGATAAAGATCAGCGTAACGTGTTTGCTTTCCCTTGCGGAAAGCTCACCGAATGCTAGTAAGTAGATGAAATAGCCAATCGTGATTGCAACGATAACGAGACTGGCATTTGATACCACATTGACCGGATCAAACTGCCACCAGCCATTAATCAGTGCGGTGATAAGCACCAACAGTAGCAGCGCCAAACCGTTCAGTATCCGTCGTGTCAGTTTTAATAATTGTGGCGATGGCGTTTGAACTTCGAGCGGCACACCTGCGCTAACCAAGTAGTGTCGAGTGATTCTGAATTGCACCAACCCAAGCAGCATGAACACACCAGCTGCACCAAATCCATAGTGCCAGCCAAGTCGTTCACCCGAATAGCCGCATATGATTTGTCCAATAAAGGCACCGAAATTAATACCCATGTAGAAAATTGAGTACCCGGCGTCGCGCCTCGCTGCCGTGTC
>DATAHE010000586.1:0-2453 GCA_036263355.1 Steroidobacteraceae bacterium
TATGTCATTGAACTCCGCTACCGGGATACTCACCGTAGCCCACGCAAAACCCAACAATAAAGTTCGTCTGAAGAATCAGTCCAAAGACGTCGCATTTAAATCTGCAACGATTCCACGCTCAGTAGCGGAACGTATAAAGGAATTGATCGACAAACATCTCGACCAAGTTCGTTATCCAAAAGAAATGAGAATGGGTTTGGATGGGGAGTCCTATCACTTTGCGACGATCACACCTAAAGCAGGCATCCGGTACGGCAAGACATGGTCACCAGAAAGCCCACCGTTAGCGACGCTTGTCGAGCTGGTTTACGCGCTAGAGAAATTGCCGTCGTCATCTGGCTCCGTGCAAACTGAAGCTATGCAGCAACTATCAAGCCCGCTATCTGCAGCGGAAACCGCTGAAAGGAAATTGCACTAGAACCTGCTACCCGAAACGGATGTCCTCAAGATATACTTAGAATCGCTACTGCATAAATCCCGCCTTCACATCATCTTGCGACAACAACTGAATAGGTACTGGCTTTGCCTTCCAGATATCGTTGCTATATTCATGAATTGAACGATCCGATGAGAACTTGCCGGTGCGTGCCGCATTGAGAATGGACATTCTCGTCCAGTGTTGCTTATCCTCATACGCAATCGATACCTGCTTCTGACACTCCACATACGATGCAAAATCAGCGAGCAGCATGTATGGATCGTGGTACATCAACCCATCGACCAAGCCGCGGAACAATTCAGTATCGCCGCGGGAGAAGAATCCGCCGCGCAACAATCCAAGCACTTCACGCAATTCGGGATTGGACTCGTAATACTTCATGGGTGAATATCCCTTTGCCTTGAGTGCGTAGACTTCGTCCGTACTCAAGCCAAACAGGAAGAAATTCTCTGCACCTACTTCATCGCGTATTTCAACATTGGCTCCATCGAGTGTGCCGATAGTCAGCGCACCATTCATGGAGAACTTCATATTGCCGGTGCCGGAAGCCTCTTTGCCGGCCGTCGAAATCTGCTCCGACAAGTCAGCTGCGGGATAGATTCGCTGCCCATTGGTAACGTTGAAGTTGGGCACAAACACAATTTTGATCTGATCACGAATGTCCGGGTCGCGATTTATCACATCGCCCACAGAGTTGATCAATTTGATCATCAACTTTGCCATGTGATACCCTGGTGCTGCCTTGCCTCCAAACACAAAGGTGCGCGGCGGAATCTGCATGTTGGAGTTTTCTTTCAACCGGCAATACAACGCGATGATATGCAATACATTCAGATGTTGGCGTTTGTATTCATGAATGCGTTTGACCTGCACGTCGAACATGGAAGCAGGGTCGATGATGACACCAGTTTGGTCGGCAATAAACTTGGCGAAGCGTTCTTTATTTGCACGTTTGATATCCCACCACGTCTTTCTGAATGAGGCATCTTCTGCCAGCGGCTCGAGCTTCTTAAGTTCTCCCAAATCCTTGACCCAATCACTGCCAATCGCATCGGTGATTGATTTGGTCAACATGGGATTTGACAACACCATCCAGCGACGTGGCGTCACACCATTAGTCTTGTTGCTGAACTTCTCTGGCCATAGCTCATAAAAATCTTTCAACACATCCAGCTTCAACAATTCGGAATGCAACGCCGCCACACCATTGATGGCATGACTTCCCACGCAGGCGAGATGCGCCATGCGTACGTAACGTTCACCATGCTCATTGATCAATGACAATCTTGCCAAGCGCGATTCATCGCCCATGAATTTGATACGCACTTCGTCCAGAAAGCGCGTGTTGATTTCGTAGATGATCTGAAGATGACGCGGCAGCACTTTGGCAAACAAGGACAACGGCCACTGCTCAAGTGCTTCTGGCAACAAGGTGTGATTGGTATAGGCAAAAGTACGTTGCGTAATTTCCCAGGCATCATCCCATGGCAGCACGTATTCATCGACCAGCAAGCGCATCAATTCTGCAACTGCAATCGCAGGATGCGTGTCATTCAACTGCACCGCGAATTTTTCGTGAAAGCGGCTGAGTGGAATTTTTTGCGTACTTAAAACGCGCAACATGTCCTTGAGTGAACAGCAAACAAAGAAGTACTGCTGCTCCAGTCGCAGTTCCTTGCCGCGAACCTGCTCATCGTTTGGATACAGCACCTTGCTGATATTTTCCGACGTAACTTTCTGGTTAACCGCACCGTAGTAATCACCACGATTGAACACAGCAAAATCAAACGATTCAGGTGCTTCGGACTTCCACAGACGCAAGGTATTGGCAGTGTTGTTGTGATAGCCAAGAATCGGTGTGTCATAGGGAATACCATTCACCAGTTTTTCCGGTATCCAGCGCACACGCATACGATCATGTTCGTCGATATAGCTTTCGGTGTAGCCACCCAGCTTTACTTCCTGAACCCACTCAGGTCGAGCGATTTCCCATGGATTGCCAAAGCGTAACCAT
>DATAHE010000587.1:0-3793 GCA_036263355.1 Steroidobacteraceae bacterium
TTGTGGAATTGCCCGGTGTCGATGATCCCAATCAGGCGATTCGCGTACTCGGTGCAACAGCGACGCTGGAATTCCGTTTGGTGGATGAGTTAAATGATCCATACGAAGCGCAGCGCACCAAGCGTATTCCGCTGGGTTCGAAGCTATACATGATGCGCGACAGACCCGTGCCTGTGCTGTTGAAGCGCGAGGTGGTGGTATCAGGCGAGCAATTGACAGATGCGGTTTCAACTGTGTCTCATGATGGCATGCCAGCAGTTAGCATCAAGCTGGATGCACGTGGTGGCGAGGCCATGCTCAAGAACACCCAGCAGAACGTCGGTAAGCCGATGGCCACTGTTTATATCGAACGCAAGCGTCTTGCTGTTGGCGAACAATGCAAAGGCGTGCGTGTGAACGATGACTGTACGGAAGAAAAGGTGATCAACGTTGCCACCATTCGCGGCGTGTTCTCTTCGCAGTTCGAAATTACTGGCTTGCAAGCAACAGAAGCGAAAGACCTGTCGTTGTTATTGCGTTCCGGTTCATTGGCCGCACCATTGAGCATGGTGGAGCAGCGCACAGTGGGTCCAAGCCTGGGCGATGAGAACATCCGGAAGGGTTGGCATGCGATGGCGATTGGTCTGGTACTGACCTTCATTTTTATGGCGTGGTATTACCGCGCCTTCGGTTGGGTAGCCAATGCAGTTTTGTTTGCCAATCTCATGCTGACCGTCGGCTTGTTGTCGATGTTGCAGGCCTCGTTGTCGTTGCCTGGTATCGCCGCAGTGGTGTTCCATCTGGGTATCGCAGTCGATGCAAACATTCTGATCTACGAGCGTATTCGTGAAGAACTACGCAATGGCAATTCGCCAATGGCATCCATTAATTCCGGCTTTGAAAAAGCCTTTGCCACCATTGCTGACTCCAACGTGACGACGTTGATCGCTGGCGTGGTGCTGTGGGCTTTCGGTACTGGCACGATCAAGAGCTTTGCCATCGTGATGACGCTGGGTATTGTGACGTCATTGTTCACATCAGTCGTCGGCAGTCGCGCACTCGTGCACTTTGTATGGGGTCGAAGGAAGCGCATTGAGTCTCTATCCATATAGAGACGAAACCGTACTTCTCGCGATCTGATCTGAATGATAGTTGAGTAACGATCATGGAATTTTTTCATAAAGTCACCACGTTTCCCTTCATGCATACTCGCCGTCGCTGGTATGCAGTGTCGGCCGTTGCGATCATTGCCTCGGCAATTCTATTGGCTACTCGAGGATTGAATCTCGGCATCGACTTTACCGGTGGTGTTGAAGTTGAGTTCAGCTATCCGCATGCAGCTGATCTCGCCAAAGCGCGCGAAGCACTTGAGAAGGCCGGGTTTGAAAAAGCAGAAGTATCTACGATTGGCAGTCCCAACGATGTGCTGGTTCGTTTGCCGCCGCAAGAACATGCCGATGTTAAAGCCATCGGTGCCTCAGTGACGACGGCATTGCAGTCGGTTGCGCCCGATGTGGAGCTTCGTCGCTCTGATCTGCGCGGTGCGCAGATTGGTGATGAACTGAAGAACCAGGGAGTTAGCGCCGTTATGCTGACTTTCTTGCTGGTGGGCGTGTACACATGGTTCCGCTTTCAATGGAAGATGGGCTTGAGCGCCGTTGTTGCTACGCTTCATGATCCCATCATCATTCTCGGCTTCTTTGCCGCCATGCGTGATTATCTGGTGTTTGATCTGTCAGTGCTTGCGGCCGTACTCGCGGTTATTGGCTATTCATTGAACGATACCGTGGTGGTATTTGATCGTGTGCGCGACAACTTTCATAGCATGCGTCGTTCTACGCCAGAAGAGGTGCTGGATGCGTCCATCAATCAAACACTGTCGCGTACGATTATTACCTCCGGTGCCACATTGTTGGTAGTAATTGTGTTGCTGATATTCGGTGGCGAGACGCTCAAAGGCTTTTCCTGGGCGTTGACCATGGGTATTCTGGTCGGCACTTACTCATCTATTTACGTTGCAGGCGCCATGTCGCTGGAACTGGGCTTGTGTGCACGTGACTTGATGCCGCCACAAGACGACAAAGAGAAAGTGGACGCGTTACCCTGATATGGGTCAGTCGATGACGATTTGATTTTTTATGATTAACCAAAGGCGCGAGTGATCGCGCCTTTTTGATTTCCGGACGTCGATCCCGACAACGTAGTCACTAAACTTATCCGCTGAGTCATTCCCGCGTAGGCTGCAATCCAGTAAAAGAAGTACAATCTTACAATTGTTTTAACGAACGCTCCGCGTATTTGACTAACTGGACTCCCGCCTTCGCGGGAATGACTCGGTGCTTTATGGTTAACTTCAATAGCGCTGAACTTGAGAACGCTGAATATTGTTTCTGAGCTCACCATGCCAATTTCCGTCTGGGCTACTTTCTTCGCAATCTACGCAGTGCTGCTGGTGCTGGATCTCGGTGTATTGCATCGCGAATCGGAAGTAATGAGTGTTTCACGCGCGTTGCTCGCAACACTGATGTGGATTGTGGTTGCGCTGTTATTTTCAGGTTTTGTTTATTGTCTCTATGAATTTCACTGGTTAGGTGTTGAGTCCAGCATCGATGGCGTCAATGCATTTCTGCAATTCATTACTGGCTATGTGCTGGAGTGGTCGCTATCAGTCGATAACATCTTTGTTATCGCGATTATCCTCTCTTACATGCAGATACCGGTTCAGTACCAGTATCGCGTGCTGTTCTGGGGAATTGTTGGTGCGATTGCACTGCGTGGCGCATTGATCATCGCTGGCTCCGCACTAATTCATAATTTTGACTGGATGTTCTATGTATTTGGCGCCATCCTGATCTGGTCCGCGATCAGCATGTTCCGAACTGAAGAAGAGTTTGATCCCGAACAGAGCAAGATGATGCGGCTGATTCGTCGTCTGCTTCCCGTAACCGACACACTAAGTGGTGACCGGTTTATCGTTACCGTGAATCGGCAGCGTATGGCAACGCCCTTGCTGGTGGCGCTGCTGTTTGTGGATATTGCGGATGTGGTATTCGCAGTGGATTCCATTCCCGCCATCTTCGCCGTGACGCAGGATACTTTTCTTGTCTTTACGTCGAACGCATTTGCCATTCTCGGTTTGCGTGCCCTGTACTTTGCCGTTGCCGGTTTGTTATCTCTATTTAAATATCTGAAGACCAGTCTGGTGATTGTGTTGGGCTTTATCGGTGCAAAGATGTTATTGCACGCGCATTTCAAAATTCCGGATGGCCTTTCATTGGCGGTCATTCTTGGTGTACTGACCGCAGGCGTGCTAGTGTCACTTTGGTCGGATAAACGTAAGGGCAGTGCAGGAAAATAATCATGATTGAGTTATTGGCTGATCCACAAGTATGGCTTGCGTTTGCAACCCTCACATTGCTGGAAATTGTGCTGGGTATCGACAACATCATTTTCCTTTCTATTCTGGTTGGGCGATTGCCCGCAGAGCAGCGTCCTCGTGCACGCACGTTGGGTTTGGCGTTGGCGATGTTGATGCGTATTGCGTTGCTGTTATCCATTACCTGGGTAATGGGCTTAAGCAAGGCGTTGTTTACCGTCTTTAACTTTGATGTGTCGGGGCGGGCCTTAATTCTGATTGGTGGTGGTCTGTTCCTGATGGCCAAGAGCACGATGGAGATTCATGGTTCACTGGAAGGCGAAGAGCATCAGCATGAATCCAAAGCCAAGGCCAACTTCGTCAGCATCATTGTTCAAATCGCCATCATTGATATCGTGTTCTCACTGGATTCGGTGATCACCGCAGTTGGTCTGGCTG
>DATAHE010000588.1:0-3236 GCA_036263355.1 Steroidobacteraceae bacterium
CTGACTGGTACCGTTACCAGGTTTCCGTTAAGCCGTGTCAACGCGGTCGTTTTTAAACACAAACAGAGGTAAGTCATGAGAAAAATATTACGAAGGGTTTCCATCGCGGTGCTGCCGCTCATCTGCGTGGCAGCGCATGCGGCCAGCGAGCTACAGAACTATGTGCAGCAATGCCAGAACGAACTGCATTTCAGCGCGACTGAAGTTCGAAAACCGGATTGTCACGAAGGTGTCCTGTTCAGGAAGGATTTCAACCCAGCCAGCCCGATCAACGACTATGTTGGCTATCAGCGTGTGAATGACGCGGTCGATCTTGTCTTTGCCTGCCGCTGGGTAAATACCATTGATGTCGAGGGAAATTCCATATACCAAGATAAAACCGCCGGAAGCATCGAGTTATTGATTCACAATCGGCAGAATGGTTCGACTTGCTTCTTTAATGCAAAGGATACTAATCCTGTCGACTTAAGTAGCGGAGATCCCAAATTCCAACGTCGTGCGGTTGCTACTTCAATAGTGTCACCCACCAATTTCGGCACACACCCCAACGCCGATGACTATTGGTTGCAGCCATCAGAGTTGTATGGCAAACGGGTAACCATTATTCCGAATCTTCCGATTGACCCCAATTTCCCGCCAGCACCAGATGGCAGAGATTCAATTCGCTGCGTGGGGTGCCATGTTCAGGGGCCTTATATCGCTTCTCCCGAGATCGCATTGGAGCTTAGAAGTTTTGGCTTGCTGAACGATGGCCACGACACCATTGTGGACATGAACGCATTGAATCGTTATCACGCGGTAGGCAGCACTTCCTATAAGACACCTACTCCGGGCGCTCACGCATTCACTGACTTTGACAGCATCATCTATAACAATTTTTTCGATAGCGACGCCGACGGAAAACCGGATGGGGGCTGCAGCGGCTCGTGTCACTCTATTGGCGGCAATTCACACGTCAATACGCTGGCAATCCTTAAGGTTACTCTGATTCCGTCTTTATACGTGAACCTACAGAATGCCAGTGATTTCATGGAACCTGCCCTCGATGGTCCGTATGTTTCAGTAAACATGGATTCGCCATTAAACGGCGACGGTGCAGATTACGAAACACTGACAAATCTGGGGATTCAATATCCTCAATTTTATTGCAGCAATCCTGTTTCAGTTGAAGCGAATGCCGTGAGGTCTATTGATCTTGCAAAGGATCGCATCGACTCTGATGATCCTAGCGACCCCACTAAAAACCGCATCATCACTTTCTCGACAGCAGAGATGAGTAAGGTTCCTAACAAGCTGCGTGCCTTCAATCTGCGCGATGGCTTGGTCTGTGTGAACGCGGACCAAACTGGTGGCAACTCGTGCAAAGATTACCAAACCGCCTACTACTGCAACGCCAAGTGGACGCCCTTTCAAAACCATGCCACGAATGCAACAGGCGATAATGAAAGCCGCTCAGGATTCTCTGGGCTGTGTGCAAACCCAACCGCCATTCGAGCCAGATATAACAAAGGCACTGCGGGCGCACCGGACTGGTTTGTTTTTAACGGCCCGAACGATCGACTTGCACAATTCAATAACAATGGACTGATCTGTGTGAATGCCGATCAAGGATCTGGGCAGACCTGCTCTAACTATGTCGTTCGATTTAACTGCTCTAGCAATACATCACCACTTGCCACCCCCAGCATCAAGAGCAGTTGGTCCGGCACGATGATCACGGCCACCGCAGCGCAAAACGATGCTGAAACACGTGGCCAGCCTGAAAACACCAGTTGGAACAGTCAGGACTGGGTGATCGAACCCATTAGAGGAACAATCTATGTGCGCATTAAAAACGTATCGAACGGCAAGTACTTGAACGTTCAAAATCAGAATGAGAGTGCAAAGATTGTTACTTACGATTCGAACCCGACCTGGACCAGCCAGCAGTGGACTATTGAACCCATCGTCAACAGCAATGATGTTCGCATCAAGAATGTGTGGACTAGTAAGTACCTGACACTGGTCGATACCAGCAACTATTCGGCCATCTTGTCGCAATCGTTGAACACCAGTTGGGCAAGCCAGCGCTGGTTGTTGCAATAAATTTGTAGTTAGTTGACTACTTAAGCGCTAAAAGACCCTCAATGCAAAAGGCATTGAGGGTCTCATGTTCCCGTACATGGATACTTACTGTATTCATACGAAACCGATTAGTCGCTATCGGTAGTCGTGATCATGGTCATGGTCATGATCACCGTCACGGTCGCGATCGTGGTGATGGTAGCGACCACGGTGGTCATTACCTCGATCCTCACGGTGGTCGCGATCATGATAATGCTCTCGATCGATGACGCAGGCCGAAAGGGTCGACATGCCTACCAACACCACAAAACAAGCAGCAAGTTTCTTAAGGTTAGTCATTTACCTTCTCCCGATTTTCTCAAGTGACGGCATAGCCTGTCCCATCGAGGATCGTGGCGACATAGGTGCTTCTATTAGCCAGATGGGTTAGTTGTCTGACAGATATAGGTCTGGCGCCGTTTATAAATACATGTCAGACGTAACTTACTGGTGAATGTAACGCCATCCTTCATTCTTTCAGTGCTCTACCGCATGGTGAAGGTATTCGATGGGATTTAAAAAGAAAGCGCGTAAACGTTAAGGAGACTGTGATGATTAAAAAAATTCTTCTTGTTACGGTGATCGCCGCCTCTATGGGTGGCATTGCAACACCTGCAGCGGCTGATGTGTACGTACGTGTTGAGCCACCTGCTTTGCGAGTTGAGCCCGTTCCTGAACCCCGTCGCGGTTATGTGTATGCGCCCGGATACTGGGATTGGCGTCACGGACATCACGTATGGGTCAAAGGTCACTGGGTTCGCGAACGTCGCGGCTACCACTATGTTGCGCCAGAATGGGTGGACCATCACGATGGTAGATGGCATATGAGACCTGGCCGTTGGGAACGCGGTGATCGCGATCATGACGGCGTACCGAATGGTATGGATCGCCATCCCGACAATCCACATCGGGACTAAGGTTGCATCGGAAGATGCATCAACGGGCACACCGGCGCGAGTGAAGCGGTGTGCTCAATGACAACATTTGCTATGCACCCATACAACAGCCGTAGTGATGCACAGTCAAGCAAGGCCAGCGCGAATGAAGTAGAAATTCTCAACAAGATAAGCAAATGGGCTACGGCCATTTGCAACAAAAATATCAAAGAGGTCATGTCAATATATGCGAAAGAA
>DATAHE010000589.1:0-13814 GCA_036263355.1 Steroidobacteraceae bacterium
CGGCAAGCGTGTGGAACTGCGCAATCTGGATGACGCTTACTTTGCCAAACGCCTGGTTGGCGCTGGACGCCTTCAGTAAAGTTCGTTCTACTTATTGGCTACTTATTAATTGTTATTTATTTTTCGGTTGACGCACGCCAGCAACCTGTCTGCGATGACGGCGAAATGCCAGTTTTTCCAGCAGATCTGCTACCGCCTGGCCAACTGGATCAAATTGCATCTTTACACGACCATCCGGCCCCACTGATGCTATGCGGCCCAGCAAGCGTAATGGCTCTGCAACACTTTCTTTCAAATAAACTTCAAGCAAGCCCGCTGCATTGGCGACCGGCGGCGGCGTGCCTTTGTGTGTCCACACTGCGCCGAGCTTGTTAAAACGTATGGACATTGCTTCGGGACGCGGTTGATTGGCAGCCAGTAATTGCCCCACCATCTCGATCAGTAAATTGATTTTCATATCAAGCCGCACGATGTCGGCGTGATACTGCGAGTGATCGTCCTGCTTGTTCTTCTCGGGTTGACCGTGTTCTTCCAGCGCCGCAGCAGCTTGCAGAATTTTAAGATTGCCGTCCATGCAACTACGACGAAAGGTTTCACTCGGCTGTCCGTTGGCCGCACGCCAACGCACTGGCAATACATCTTCGTATGCCAGCTCTTCAAACAGTACGATCGTATCTACGCCCTCGTACATGACTGTCCGACGCTGTGATTATTAAAAATTGAATTAATTATGCAGCGCGTACAACGCACCGCTCCATCGCGAACTGGCAATCGCGTGAGCAACCACGCGCATGATGGCCTGTTCGGACTCTGACACCGCAGCCTCAAGCGCAGCCACGTTGTTGTCGCCGACTCTGCCGCGTTCCATCAAGTCCTGCATCACACGGCGACGTTGCTCTACGCCATCGAGCACCTTGGTCCAGCGACCTTGCAATGCATCTGCCACCAGCGCATCCGTTGCTGACAGTACGCCCTGCAACAGCACATGGTCGGCAGTCACTGCATTTACACTCTCGGTTATGTTTGATCTCATCACGGCACCTTTGCATTCCGGGCAGCTTGAGGAATCGCACCCCAGCCACCGCGGATCTCAGACAACAATTTATTGACTTCATCAATCGCCTTGATGTCATCTTGCAAGTTTGCTGCCAACAAGCGCCTGATCATGTAGTCATACAGCCGCTCAAGTGAGGAACTGATCTCACCTCCAACCTGATGATTCAGACTGGAACGCAATTCTTCAATAATGGCAGTAGAGCGATGCAACGCTGCTGCCTTGCCAGCCTTATCACCACGCTGAATTGCAGCCCGTGCAATATTCAGGCGTTCGAGCGCAGTGTCCATCAGCATGGCCACCAATTGATAAGGATCAGCTTCAAGAACCGTGCTATGTGCGGCTACGTTTCTGTACGCAGCGATAGATGAATTTGGATAGCCTGCCATTGTCTGCTCCACACTTTCTTGATTTAGTTATCGGCAGAAATGCGTATCGCTTTATATGCGTAATGCCACAATTGAATATCGGTCAATGAAAAATGTGGCGCTGGCGATGCAAACAGTTGCCGATCAGGCGGCAACCTTCATCCTGCGATCAGCCGCTATTGCCGCTGCTGATTTTGGCCAGCGTATTGAACTGCTGTGTCAGATAACTTGATGTCTGCTGCATCTGCGCCAGCGCTTTATCCATCGCAGTAAATTGCGCGGTATAGCGGGTGGCAAGCTGCGCTTGACGAGCAGCGATGGCCGCCTGCTGCGTGGTAATTTGCTTCTGTCGCGTTGCCAATGTCTTGTTACGAGAATCAATGCCGCTGCCGCTGGCAAGCTGATTATCAACGTAAGTGGATAAGCTGCTGGCAACACCACCTGCGCCACCAAAAATCGCGCTCACGGTGTTGAAATTCGCAGAGACCGCTTTATTAAACTTGGTGGTATCCAGTGACAGGCTGCCGTCTTTGCTTGTGGTGATACCCAATCCAGCCAGCGTATTTACTGATCCATTCACGCCTGCGACAGGGTTGCTCAACGTGCGTCGTAATTGCGTGCTAATGCCGGTGAGCAATGCATCGCCCAGCAATGGACCGGCTTTCTGCGATGCGGAATCATAACTTCCCAGCTGCGATATCACACCCTGCAAGGTGTTGTAAGAGTTGACGAAAGTTTGCACACGATTCAGAACCGTGCTCGTGTCATTGCTGATGGTCAACTTAATGGGCGTGTTTTCGTCAGTCTCGGCCAGCAAGTTAATTGTCACACCATCAATGGCATTGGCGACCGTATTAGTTGCGCTGGTAACAGTAATGCCCGCAACGGTAACGGACGCATCAGCAGCGCCTTGAATCTCGGTATAGTTACTGGTGTGCGAGTTATCGTAGATCAGTGATTGCAGGCCAGCATTATTGCTGTCAGTTGCTACCGTGATCTCATTCGCCGCGCCGGTGTTGTTCGAACTCAATATCAACTGCGAGGTGCTACCACTATGCACAATGGTGGCGCTGATACCAGGATTATCACTGGCAGAATTGATGGCATCGCGAATGGCATTGAGGCTCGACTTATCATCGGTGACATTAATGGTGAATGACTTCGAACCCAGCGTCAGCGTCAATCCTCCCGTTCCCAAAGAAGATGTCCCATCACCTGTTATCGGGTTGGAACGCAGTTGTTGAGCTTGTGCCAGTGAATTTACTTCGACCTTGTAAACTCCAGGCGCCGCAGTCGATGCGGCAGACACCGTGGCCTTTTTTTCGTCACTGGAGACAGCGGCTTTTACCTGGAAATCCGCTTGCGAATTAAGCGCATTCACTGCCGATTGAAATGTGGAGAGCGCACCTTTCAGCTGGCCCACTGCAGTCAACTGTGTGGCAACCTGAGTAGAGTCTCTGGAGATGCGCGCGGTATCCGGCTGCAGCTCTGAGGTAACAAGTTGCGTAACCAGGGAATTAACATCTATTCCCGAACCAATGCCCAGCGCTTGTAAAGTGCCTGCAGTTGCTGATGTGGTTGCCATATGAGGTTGCTTTCTGGTTATGCGGTCAGGTTGAGAAGTCCGTGATGAATAGTTCCCTGGTCCTTCAGTATCTGTGCAATGTGCAGTGTTTCTGCACTCGGAATCTGTCGAATTAAATCGCCGTTGGCATCGCGCACCATCACTACCGGCGTGCCCGAAGCTTCATCAATATGAAATTCCAGCGTACGCTGCGAATCGGTCAGATACTTCTGTATCTGCTGTACTGCTGCCTGTACCTGTTCCTTGGTAATGGCCGGCGCAGAAGCCTGTGGCACAGGCGATGTGTTATCTGCACTGCTTGTGCCTGAAACCGGATTGGCCTTGTTTGCCACCGACTGTACCAGCGATGGCGCAATTGAAGCGGCAACTGCCACAAACGCATCAGCTGACATGTCGCACCTCCATCTCCCTGCGCAAACCTGCGCTCAACATATCTTCAGTAATTAAAAACTGCAGTAAACAAAAAGCCGCAAGCGGCGATGGTCTTGCGACCATCACCGCCTCGGTTCGGCTAGTTGTCAAGGCCCATTTCATGGCCTTTCCTACCTCACTATTACTTGAGCAATTGCAATGCGCTCTGTGGCAGCGAATTAGCCTGCGACAGAATCGCGACACCAGCCTGTTGCAGAATCTGGTTCTTGGTCAATGCAGCGGTTTCTGCTGCAAAGTCCGCGTCCTGGATTCGGCTACGAGCGGCTGACAGGTTTTCAGAAATTGACTGCACGCTGTTGATCGTGGACTGGAAGCGATTTTGTACCGCACCCAGATCAGCGCGAATCTTCGCAACCTGGTCAAGTGCACCATCTACCAAGCTGATTGCCTGGTTAGCACCATTGACCGAAGAGATGTCGATCGTGCTGATCGATGTCAGAGTCGCACCACCGGTCGACAAACCTGCCTTCGCAGAGTTGTTGCCACCAACTTGATACGCTGCATTGGAGTTCAGCGAGATCTGGCCGTAGGTCGTTAACGCGGCATAGGTACCGTTTGCACCGCCCGTTGCCACACCAACCGTCACGCCTGCGCCAGCAGCGGTGCCCGTACCGGTGACATCTGAAGCGCCTTGAGCACCCTTGTTGTCAGAAGTAAAGGTCACTGCGTTGGTCGACACCGTTGAAGTGACGTCGGTCAACGTAGCAGCATGAGCCGTGTTCACCGCAGCATTCAATGCAGCAGCATTGTTATTAGCTGAGTTGCCTAGGACTACCAACTGGTTGCCGGCTCCAACAACAGAATTCGCATAACCGAATTCATAAGTCTTACCACCTGCAACGAAGGTCGAACCGATTGCAGCACCTGCACCAGCCACTGCATTGTTGGTCACGGTGGCGCTGTTGCTACCGGTGATCTGATAAGCAGAGTTAGTGGAAGTGGCATAGTCCGATGTAATCGTCAGGGTGCCAGTTGCAGCAGAAGCGGTAACCTTCTTGCCTGTGCCCTTGGCTGTTTCAGCCGTATTGATGGCTGTCGCGAGGTTAGCAGCGCTAGCGGTTTGGTCAGCACCCTTGTTAACTGTACCGCCGGTGCCATCACCGAAGGTATAGGTCGTGCCGTTGACGATGACTGTGTCGCCATCGGTAGCAACAGCAGCGAAAGCGGCTGTACTGGTACCCAATGTGCCAGTGAAGGTAGCAGTGTTGCTGGCAGCCGTTGCGCCGCTAGTCAACAGGATGCCTGTTCCGTTGGTAACACGTGCAGCGCCAGCAGCGCCGTTGTTGCTGGTGACAGCAATGGTCTTACCAGTGGAAGATGACAATGAGATAGCACCGGTGGTCGCATTGGCTGTTGCCGTTACGCCGGTAGCAGCTGTCTTGGCATTGATCGCATTTACATAGTTAGTGCCCTGAGAAGCAACACTGAATGCACCGTTGATAACACCAATATTTACACCGTTGATGACCAAGTCACCTGATTGCAGGTCTTGCTTGGCAGTAGGTGAACCACCTGCTGCTGCTGCAGAAGTAGCAGTTGCAGTTACGCCGGTCTGTGAAGAGATGCCATTGATCGCATTGACGATGGTGTCAGCACTGCCATTGGCAGTTGCGCCAACGTTGACGCCGTTGATGGTGAGATCGCCAGAGGCCAACGCACTACCAGTTACTGGGCTGGCAGTATTGTTGTACTGATATGCACCGAGAGAAGTGGTACGTGCATCACCCAGTGACACAGAAATCGTCTGGTTTGCATTCGCGCCGATCTGGAACTGCGCGGAACCGAATGAACCATCCAGCACGTTCTGTCCATTGAACTGTGTCTGTGAAGAGATGCGGCCCAGTTCGTTCAACAACTGTTGTGCTTCGCCGTTCAGCGCGGCACGATCAGAAGAAGAGTTGGTGGCATTAGCAGACTGTACTGACAGTTCGCGAACGCGTTGCAGGATGTTGCCGTATTCGCCAAGTGCACCTTCAGCCGTTTGCGCCAGAGAGATGGCGTCGTTGGCATTACGTGCAGCCTGGTTAAGGCCGTTGATCTGTGTAGTGAAACGTTGCGCAATAGCAAGACCGGCAGCGTCGTCTTTTGCGCTGTTGATGCGCAAACCTGAAGACAGACGTTGCAACGATGTTGCAAGTGAGCCCTGTGAAGATGTCAGGTTTCGTTGAGCATTCAACGAAGAGACATTCGTATTAATGACTAGTGACATGGAAAAGCTCCTGTGGGTTGACCTGGCGCTTGGACACCCGTCCAAAGCGATTCCAGTGCGAGCTGGCAGTTACCTGATAGCGCGCTGTTCAGTGGCTGTATCGGAGGTCCTGTCACGAACTTAAGTGGCAGAATATTGCCGTTTTCATTCTGCGAGCCGGATCACGGAAGTTATAAAAAAGCCCTTTTCAGCCTAAAGTTTCCCTAAAGTTTCTGCAGTCACCGCAGCGTTTTCGCGCTTAAAAACATGCAATACATCACGATCCCTGACCCATTTATCGGCACAGGCAGCAGCTTGTTGAGCGTTATGCACTTAAGTAAAACATGATTCTGGTGGTCTATACTCCCCTAACGCTGGATTAATCGATTCTGCTTTGCCTGAGTAACCCAACTATTAACCTCAAGGAGATCGTATGTTCCGTTTTGTATTGATTGCATTGTCATTCTTGTTGTTCACCACTGCACAAGCCAGGCCATCACTAGTTAATGAAGGCGTAATCGGGGCAAATGGCTCTGTTGCTTCACGCGTTGACACGCAGCAGCACAGCGCCGAGATTCAGCGGCATCGTCATCGCCATCATCACAAGCGTCGTCGCAGATAGCAGCAACATTCACCATGAACAGCAAGCCATTTCAGTGGAATGATCCATTGATGCTCGATGCACAGCTCAGTGATGACGAGCGTGCAATACGCGATGCGGCACAACGTTACTGCGAAGAAAAGCTGCAACCGCGCGTACTGAATGCATTTCGTAACGAAGACACTGACCGCAACATCTTTAACGAGATGGGTGAACTGGGGCTGCTTGGTGCAACGATACCCGCCAATTACGGCGGTGCAGGACTCAACTATGTCAGCTATGGATTAATAGCACGTGAGGTGGAACGCATTGATTCTGGATTTCGTTCGATGATGAGCGTGCAATCATCGTTGGTGATGTTCCCTATTTTTGAATTTGGTAGTGAGTCGCAACGCAAAAAATATCTTCCCAAACTCGCGATGGGAGAATGGGTGGGATGCTTTGGCCTGACAGAACCCAATCATGGCTCTGATCCCGGCAGCATGATCACTCGCGCAGTAAAGAATACTGAAGGTTATGTGCTGACCGGCAGCAAGACCTGGATTACCAATTCACCAATTGCAGATGTGTTTGTTGTTTGGGCAAAGCTGAATGAAGATGGCGAAGACAAGATTCGCGGATTCATTCTCGAACGCGGCGCGACAGGACTGTCTGCACCAGCTATTCATGGCAAGGTTGGGTTGCGCACCTCTATTACAGGAGAGATTGTTATGGACAACGTGCAAGTGAGCGCAGACCAGATGTTGCCCAATGTTAGTGGGCTGCGTGGTCCATTCTCGTGCCTTAACGCTGCGCGTTATGGCATTGCGTGGGGCGCACTCGGCGCTGCAGAAAATTGCTACGCCATTGCGCGCAGCTATGTCCTTGATCGCCAGCAGTTCGGTCGACCATTGGCGGCAAATCAATTGATTCAAAAAAAGCTGGCCGACATGCTCACTGAAATTGCACTGGGGCTGCAGGGCTGCTTGCGACTGGGTCGAATGAAGGACGAAGGCATTGCCAATGTAGAACTCACATCAATTATGAAACGCAATTCCTGCGGCAAGGCGCTGGACATTGCGCGTCAGGCACGTGACATGCTTGGCGGCAATGGCATCAGTGATGAGTATTCCATTGCACGGCATCTGGTGAATCTCGAAGTCGTGAACACTTATGAAGGCACTCATGATATTCATGCATTGATACTGGGCCGTGCGATTACCGGCATTCCAGCCTTCTCAAACTAATGTCCATTCATGTCGCGCAGGGACTATTGATATACTCACCGCACCGTTTCGCAATTTACGCCCGGGAGTCGTCATGTCAGCCAAAAGATTCAAAGCCCTGATTTCAACTTTCATGTTGAGCTGCTTGTTCATCGCTCCAACCCATGCTGATGACAGCACGGCAAGTGACAAGGCGAAAACTGTTGGGCAAAAGGCGGGCGAAGCCGTGCACGAAGTCGGCGAGGCCGGTAAAGAGGTCGGGCACAAGGTGGCTGAAACGGCGCGCGAAGTCGGTCATGCAACTCGCGATGGAGCTAAAGAATTTCACAAGGCCGTAACTGGCAAGAGCAAAAAGAAGAAGACACATGCAACCAATAGCAGTACCAGCAGCAAGTAACGTACTGCCTGACAATAAAAACGGAATAACAAAATGAATCTTGAAGACCTGCGTCGTCAGCTGGATGGTATTGATGAACGGCTGGTGCAACTGATTGCTGAACGTCAAGCGACCGTGCGCAGCATCTCTGATATCAAGCGTTCTGCAAGTGTGCCGTTGCGTGATTACGGTCGTGAACGCGAAGTACTACAACGCGCTCGCAGCAACGCACAAAAGATTGGTGTATCTGGCGACGTAGCAGAAGAAATGTTGCGTACGCTGATTCGTTACTCACTCACCGAACAGGAACAGGCACGTGTCACTGCGCGTCGCGCCGGTAGCGGTCAACGCGTGTTAGTGATTGGTGGTGCTGGCAAGATGGGCGCATGGTTTGCGCGCTTTCTGTATTCGCAAGGCTATGATATTGAGATTGCTGATCCGAACGCCGCTGCTGCCGAAACCGTGATTGCGGATTGGCGTAAAAGCGATCTGTCACATGACTACATCATCGTGGCAACACCATTGGGTATGACCAATCAAGTGCTGCATGAACTCGCCCAACGCAAACCATCGGGCGTGGTATTTGATCTGGGCTCACTGAAGACACCCTTAAGCAGCGGGCTGGAAGCACTGCGCAATGCAAATATTCGTGTCACTTCCGTTCATCCCATGTTCGGGCCGGATGTGGAATTACTTTCCGGCCGCCATCTGATTTTCATTGATATGGGTAATGAAGATGCATTAAACCGCGCTCGGGATCTGTTTGCACCAACGATGGCAGTGCAGGCGGTGATGAGCTTGCAGGAACATGATCGATTGATTGCCTATGTGCTCGGACTATCGCATGCCGTGAACATTGCGTTTATCACCGCGTTGAAAGACAGCAAGGAGTCAGCGCCACGATTGACGGAACTGTCGAGCACCACTTTTGATGCGCAGTTCGACATGGCGCGACGCGTTGTGAATGAAAGCCCGGAACTTTATTTTGAAATCCAGAAGTTGAATGCCTTCGGACAGGAATCGCTGGATGCTTTGCTACATGCAGTGCAAACCGTTCGGAAGTCAGTGATCGACAACGACTTCAAGACATTTCAATCCATCATGCTGTCGGGCAAGGACTATGCGGAGAATCGGAAGAAGGAGGCATGAACTTGTTTTACTGGATTCCCGCCTACGCGGGAATGACCTCTGAATAGTACTGGTATCGGTGTGCGTAGTCCGGCTAAGAAAAGAAGTGGTTCAAATTACCGCAAAGTCATTCCCGCGTAGGCGGGAATCCAGTTATAGAGATTCATTAGCTACTACAAATCATTTGCTGTGCTTCACCGCATACCCGGAGTCGACTAACCAGTCCGCCAATCGATCTGGCCACTTGCTTAAACCCACCAACTTGGTTCGTTGACCCATATTGAATGCATGATCGCCGCGTGCATACAAATGAATCTCTGCGGGAATTTTCACTGCATGATAAAGCTGCGCTAAATCGATAATCGGCTTTGAACAACATTCGTCATCCATCGCGGCAACCATGAATGCTGGTGGCGCATGTTGATCGAGCGAAGTGGGTATCCACAATGGGCCTGGATACACCAGTATCTGAAAATCAGGTTTGCCATTCAGACGATCAACTGCATCAGCAGCCTTCGCATCACCATCACCTTCTGCGTAGGCGATGCTTGCAGCGACTTCTCCACCCGCCGAAAAACCCATCACACCAATCTTGCCGGAATCGATGCCCAATTCTTTGCTACGACTACGCAACAGACGCATCGCACGATACGCATCCTGCTTGGGATGAACATCTAATGAGTAAGGTGAACCTTCTTCGCGAGCCAGTCGATACTTCAACACCGCAGCGGTAATACCCAGCTTGTTAAGGAACAATGCCGCGTCCACGCCTTCGGCATTAAACACCAACGCCTTGTGTCCGCCGCCGGGCGCGATCAACACGGCGGCGCCAGTGGCAATTTCCTTTGGCGCGGGATACACCACCATCGAAGGATTGTTAATGTGCTTCACCCACCAGTCTTTCGCTTGCTCGGGCTCATCTTTCAATTTCTCAAAACCCGGTGCGCCGTGCTCCCACAAAGAGATGACTCGCGGTGACTGTGCCAACACAACCGGCGCAGCAAACAACGAGAGCATGACAGCAGAAATCTTGCGCGCCATACGACTGATGATCATGGTGGACACCTTTGAGGATTGCGTTATCTAAACTTATCACGCGAAAACACATTCTACACACCGCTTGTAAGGAAAACGCGGCAGGTTACAAACCGGTAGTGCTTATTGAGAAGATGGACTGAGTTGGTTACTGTGTGCACTGCATTCCGCAGGCGAGGTGAATCATGCGCGTCTTGCTGCTTGGAGCGGGTCATATTGGTCAGACCATTGCCAGAAGACTTCACGGTAGTGGCGACTACGCAGTCATTGTGGCTGATCGCAATCTGGAAGCATTGGACCGCCTGCGTGCACAACAGATCAGTACACTCACCATCGATATCGATCATGCCGCTCAACTATCAACCGCCATGCATGGCTGCGATGCGGTGATCAATGCGCTTCCTTATCAATATGCCATGCAGGTGGCATCGCTCGCAAAGTCCGCAGGTTGTCATTACTTTGATTTGACGGAGGACGTAGCGGCTACGCGGCATATCAAGCAACTTGCGAATAACGCAACGACTGCCTTCATGCCGCAGTGTGGACTCGCGCCCGGATTCATTGGCATTGTCGCGCATCATCTTGCCAAACAATTTTCGCAAGTCGACACGGTACAAATGCGCGTCGGCGCCCTGCCCGCTTTCCCCACCAACTCATTAAAATACAACCTGACATGGAGCGTGGATGGCTTGATCAATGAGTACTGCCACCCTTGCGAAGCGATTCATGACACCGAACAGACAGAGCTGCTGCCACTGGAAGGACTAGAGCATTTTTCACTGGATGGCGTGGAGTATGAAGCATTCAATACATCAGGTGGTTTAGGCACGCTGTGTGAAACTTGGGCAGGCAAGGTGCGCATGCTGGATTACAAGTCGGTGCGTTACCCGGGCCATTGCGACTTGATGAAGACGCTTCTCGAGGATTTGCAACTAAAGTCAGATCAGGAGACATTGAAGAACATTTTGCGGCGCGCGGTACCTGCAACCATGCAGGACGTAGTACTGGTGTTTGTCACTGTAAGCGGCATTAGACAAGGCCAGTTGGTACAGGAAGTATTTGCACGTAAAGTATTTGCTGATCGCAATGAAACCAACCCACTGAGCGCCATCCAGATCACTACGGCTGCGGGCGTATGTGCTGCAGTTGATTTGTTTCGTCAGAAGAAGTTACCTCAGCAAGGTTTTATCCGGCAGGAACAAATTGCGTTACCAGATTTTCTGGGCAATCGTTTTGGATGCGCGTATCAACAGTCAAGGCATGTGGAGTCGATATCGTGAGCTGGATGAGGCTGGAGTAATAAAATGAACATCGACACATTGTTAACTCGCTGCGGTGTCCCTCATGAAGCCTTCACACAAGGTGAAATGACAGTGCACTCACCTATCGATGGCGGGGAGATAGCAAGAGTAGGCGTTACTTCCGAGACACAAGCTGAAGTGCTGATCAATGAAGCTCACTATGCTTTCTTGAAGTGGCGATTGATACCGGCACCGAAGCGCGGCGAGCTGATTCGCTTGTTCGGCGAAGAGTTACGTGAGCATAAGTCGGACCTTGGCAATATCATCAGCATCGAAGTCGGGAAGATCATCAGCGAAGGCGCAGGCGAAGTGCAGGAAATGATTGATATCTGCGACTTCGCTGTGGGCTTGTCGCGTCAACTGCATGGACTAACGATTGCGTCTGAACGTCCCGGTCACCGCATGATGGAATGCTGGCATCCACTCGGCGTTGTTGGAGTAATCACCGCCTTCAATTTTCCCATGGCAGTGTGGGCATGGAATGCCACACTCGCAATCGTCTGCGGTAACGCCACGGTGTGGAAGCCCTCGGAAAAAGCTCCGCTATGCGCGTTAGCTGTTCAAGCGTTATTTAAACGTGCCTGCGTTCGGTATGGCGATCCATCACTGAGTGCGCTTGCAGTAATTTTGATTGGCGATAAATCAACAGGTGAATCGCTAACCAACCATCGACAAGTGCCATTGGTTTCAGCCACTGGCAGTACGCGCATGGGACAACAGGTAGCAACGCAAGTCGCACAACGCTTTGGTCGTTGCTTACTGGAACTTGGCGGTAACAATGCTTTGATTGTTGCGCCTTCTGCTGATCTGTCGCTGGCGTTGCGCGCGATTGTATTTGGTGCTGCGGGAACGGCTGGGCAACGCTGTACGACCACTCGCCGTTTAATCGTGCATGAAAGCATCGCCGACAAAGTACTTGCACAGATCAAGCATGCTTATGAACAACTGCGAATTGGTAATCCGCTGCAATCCGCAACGCTGGTAGGGCCGCTGATTGATCGCAATGCATTCGATGCGATGCAATCCGCATTACAACAAGCAGCGCAACAAAATGGCATGGTCTGGGGTGGTGAAAGAATGCTGGTTGATGACTACCCGCATGCGTACTACGTACGTCCAGCAATTGTTTCAATCGCATCACAGACATCGATTGTGAAGCATGAAACGTTCGCGCCGATCCTGTATGTAATGAAGTATCGCGACATCGCAGAGGCGATAGCCATGAACAATGACGTGCCGCAGGGGCTGTCGTCGGCCATATTTACCAATGATATACGCGAAGCAGAGTTGTTCATGTCTGCAGCGGGATCAGATTGCGGCATTACCAACGTGAACATCGGCACCTCCGGCGCTGAGATCGGCGGCGCTTTCGGTGGCGAAAAGCAAACCGGTGGTGGCCGCGAATCGGGTTCCGACTCCTGGAAGGCCTACATGCGCCGTGCGACAAATACGATTAACTATTCTCACGATTTGCCACTGGCGCAGGGCGTCAACTTTCATATATAAGTGCCACCACAAATTCATTTGTTCATCCATATTGATTAGAAGGAAATCAGTCATGAAGCGTTTGGCCAGCATTCTCATCGGCATCAGTATTGTGTCATTCACTGCGCATGCTGATGGTGCCATGGAAAGTTTGAAACTATTCAAGTCGGGCGGGATGCAGCATGGCAAATGGCAGATAGAGATGCTGGAAGGCTCTGATCCGAAAATGGCTGGGATGCTGAAACAGGCTGGCAACATGAGCATCTGCATCGATATCGCCAAACAACTTTCGAAAGACTATCAACGGGAAAATCAGACGAATTCGTGCACACACAAAGTAATAAAAGACTCGTCTGACAGTGCGGAAGTGGAGGTCACTTGCGAAAGTGGTTCTCATATTCATTCCTTGATTACACGCGAGAATGACAAGACCTACACAGCAGACTCGACAATCTCTACGCGTGACCAGAGCGACCGTCACATGAAGTTTCGTTACACCTATCAGGGTGAATGCACCGGCGATGGTCTGGTGCAGTTCGACAAGAACAGCCCGATGTGCAAGATGGTTCGTGAAAAATCACAAGGCAAGGATATGACGGCGATGTGCGCGCGCCTGCAAGACAAGATGCGTGAGCAGTGCGAACAAAACATGAAGAATGCGATGGCAAGCTGCCAATAAACGCATCCATAGGCGCATTACAGTTAATGACGGCTCATGGGAGCCGTCAACGAGTCACCCAGACTCGCTCATTCAAACTTCAACTTGAATCCAACAGCTTTCAGATATTCTGCTTCCTGCTCCAGATCAGCCAGTGTCAGCGCATGGTCATCCAGCCACTTTGATGGAAACTGTATTTCCAGTCCCTTTGAACGCGCATTCAATTTGATCGCAGGCAACGCCACGGCACTGCGACCACGATGCAGCAACACCGCCAATCGCAACAACACAATCAGCAGCTCCGCCTTGAGATGCCACGGTGGCACCAGATCCTGTATGGTTTCAAAATTCAATTTGCGGCGATGTGAATTGACCAATGCGGCAAGCAATGTTTGTTC
>DATAHE010000590.1:0-6520 GCA_036263355.1 Steroidobacteraceae bacterium
AACTTCCAAATCCACCCGCACCGCGTTCCGTTGCAACAAACTCATTGACGACTTCAAACTCAACTTGCGCAACGGGAACGACAACCAACTGTGCAATGCGTTCACCGGGATTGATGGTGAAAGTAGTATCACCACGATTCCAGCAAGACACAAATAGCTGCCCCTGATAATCAGAGTCAATCAGCCCCACCAGATTGCCAAGCACGATGCCATGCTTGTGCCCAAGTCCCGAGCGCGGCAATACAACTGCGGCGTAGCCCGGATCAGCCAGATAAATCGCCATTCCCGTCGGAACAAGACGAGTTTCACAAGGCTTTAGCTCAACTGACTTCTCAACCAGCGCTCGAAGATCAACGCCTGCTGATCCCGCGGTTGCATAGGTTGGTAAGGGAAATTCCGTCCCCAATCTTGGATCAAGTATTTTGAGTTGAACTGCTTTTGGTTGACTCATGGCGTTGTTATTTACTGGTTATTAGAGCCGCTAGAATTTTTTGCTGACTAAGGATTAGATGCATTCACGTTTGAACGACAACGGTAATGTTCGTGAATCAGTTGCACCAGCTGACGCGCGAGATTCTGCTTGGAACATTTACAAAGCTCCTGCTTGCCGTCCTTCCAGTAAACTGTCAGTGCGTTGTCATCACAATCAAATGCCAGACCCTCACCCACCTTGTTGGCAGCAATCATATCCAGTGACTTGCCATTCAATTTCTTGAGAGCGTTGGCTTCAACATTTTCAGTTTCAGCGGCAAACCCCACAAGGAAGGGTTTCTGTTTGCTGGCACTAATGGTGGCAAGAATGTCCGGCGTGCGGGCCAATTCCAATTGTAAAGGTTCGTTGCCCTTCTTGATTTTCTGATCGGCGACTTTCGCAGCGCGATAATCTGACACCGCTGCAGTGGCTACAAATAGCTGAGCATCGTCGATGTGTTGCTGTACTGCCTGCAACATCTGTTCGGCGCTTTCTACATTGATGCGCGTTACATTATCAGGGGTTGGCAGATTGACTGGGCCACTGATCAGAACGACATTCGCGCCTGCATCGCGCAGAGCAGCAGCGATTGCAAAACCCATTTTTCCGGAACTGCGATTGGTAATAAATCGAACGGGATCAATCTTTTCACGCGTTGGCCCTGCGGTCACAATGGCTTTTGCGCCAGCGAATGAACAAGTGGCTTTTTGCTTAGTACCACTGACGATCTGCTCAACTATCTGTGTAGGTTCAAGCATCCTTCCTGGTCCGCTTTCGCCGCAGGCTTGATCGCCCTCCGCTGGACCTAGAACTCTTACCCCACGTTGCTTCAACTGCGCAACGTTGGCTTGAGTTGCAGCGTTATTCCACATTACATGATTCATCGCTGGGGCTATCGTGATCGGGGCTGTCGTTGCCAGACACAAAGTACTGAGTAGATCGTCGGCAAGACCATGTGCAAGACGAGCAATGAAATCTGCACTTGCCGGAGCGATTACAACTTCGTCGGCCCAGCGTGCCAGTTCGATATGTCCCATTGCAGCTTCAGCTTGCTTATCCCACAACTCGCTACGCACGGGACGTCCAGAAAGGGCCTGAAAGGTAAGCTCGGTAACAAACTCACGAGCACCGCGAGTCATCACCACTTGCACCTCAGCACCTTGTTCCTTCAAACGACGAACTACCTCGGCACTCTTGTATGCCGCGATGCCGCCAGTAACGCCCAGCAAAATGTGTCGAACGGAGGAACTCATGAAACAAGTTTGCCAACCACCTTTGGCCGCGGCAAACAGCAGATCGTCATGTGCTCATGCTTGTCGGCCATTTCTTCGCTTTTTTCTTTATTTACCCGGACCGATATGTTTTAAATCGACTCACAATAGCGTCCTCATTCACCGCAAGGAAGCAACATGTCCATTAAAGACTGGCCCGCCGATGACCGTCCCCGAGAGAAACTGTTGAAACTCGGCCCACAAGCCTTGAGCGAAGCTGAGTTGATCGCTATCTTTTTGCGAACCGGGACGCGGGGACGCTCCGCACTCGATGTCGCACGTGAACTACTCACGCGCTTCGGATCGTTGCGAAATCTGCTCTCTGCCGAACAGAAGACGCTGTGCGATGCACCTGGTATGGGTACCGCAAGGTACGCAACATTGGCCGCCGTTCTGGAGCTGGCCCGACGTCATTTCTCTGCGCTAATGCATTCCGGCCCAGTACTGGCCAATCCTCAGGCGACGCGAGATTTTCTGCATATGCGCCTGCGAGATCTGCCCCACGAAGTATTTTGCTGTCTGTTCCTCGATAACCGTCACCGCGTTCTGGCATTTGAGGAGCTGTTTCGCGGCACCATTGATGGCGCCAGCGTCCACACGCGTGAGGTTGTCAAGCGAGCGTTAGCGCTCAATGCAGCAGCATTGATCATCGCGCATAATCATCCTTCAGGGGTGGCCGAACCCAGCCAGGCCGACGAGATAATCACCCGCAAGATCAAGTCCGCCCTTGAGTTAGTCGATATTCGGTTGCTGGATCATCTGGTGGTGGGCGATAGCCACTGCGAATCCTTTGCGGAGCGCGGGCTGCTCTGAAGAAGTCGCTTGGATTTTCAGCATTTTGGCTTGCCCCGGACGGCGCACGCTGGTATAAAGCGCGACTCAATTTTGCCGGGAAGAACCTGGCACCCGAGGAAATTGCCATGTCGAGAGTTTGCCAAGTCACCGGTAAGGCACCCATGACCGGTAACACCGTTTCCCACGCCAACAATCGGCGTCGCCGCCGCTTTTTGCCGAACCTGCACCAGCAGCGTTTCTGGATGGAAAGCGAGCGTCGTTATGTCAGCCTGCGTGTTTCCCACGCCGGACTGCGCACTATCGAAAAGAAAGGCATTGATGTCATCGTCGCAGAATTGCGCGCCAATGGCGTCAAGGTCTGAGGTTAAGGAGCCAACATGCGCGACAAAATCAAACTGGTTTCTTCTGCTGGCACAGGCCACTACTACACCACGACCAAGAACAAGCGTCTTCACCCCGACAAAATGGAAGTGAAGAAATACGATCCGAAGGTGAAGAAGCACGTGATGTACAAGGAAGCCAAGATCAAGTAACTGATCCACTGCTGAATAAAGAAGCCCGCCAATGCGGGCTTTTTTGTGGGCGACGAAATCGCAGCGCTTGACGGGCGAGGACACACATTGCTTGTTATCACTAACTGCGACAGACTTCTGCGAGTCCTCATGGCCATCGCGAAATACTTTCTGACAAGAGTGCGATCATGCTTACACGCCGACAATTCATTGCTACGTCAACATCAGGCCTGATTGCCAGCTACATTCCGTCACTGGTCCATGGTGCTGTCAAGCAATCAAGATTCAATAACCCTCTTGGTCTTCAGCTGTTTGCGATACGTGCCGAACTCACCAAAGACTTCGCTGGAACGTTGCAGCGCGTTGCCAACATGGGTTTTAAGGAAATTGAATTTGCAGGCTACTCTGGAAAGACTGCTGAAGAAATCAAACGCGTTGCGGATTCTTTGAACTTGCGTTGCATCAGTGGACATCACGGTGGCACCGATCTCGAAACTCGCGCAGAAGAAATACTCGACTTTGCGGCAACGTTAGGCTTGCAATCCATCGTTTGCTCCACGCCAAAGTCGCTTAATGCAGAGAACAAGAAACTGCCGTGGAACGATTACATGCATTCATTCACGCGGGATGACTGGAAGGCCAACGCGGAGATATTTAATCGCTTCGGTGAACAAGCAGCGAAACGTAACATTCAGTTTGCATATCACAACTATTGCACTGAATTTGGTAACCAAGATGGCTTCGTACCGTACGATGAGTTAATGCGATTGACCGACAAGCAATTCGTGAAAATTCAACTCGATTGTGGCTGGGCAGAAGTGGCAGGCGCTTCGCCTTTGGTGTTGTTACGAGAACACAAAGATCGCGTTACCTCACTCCATCTCAAAGATTTAAAGACCAAGCCGCAATCCATTAAACCCGAAAACACACCGAACGTACCTTTAGGTCAGGGGATCATGGACTGGCCAGCGTTACTACAACAGGCTCTGAATATTGGCATCAATCATTACTTTCTGGAACAGGAACCTCCCTACATTGAGCCAATATTCGAGTCATTGCAGGCGAGTATCAAATATCTTTCGGACGTTACTCTGGTGCGTTAAGGATTCAGACAAGTATCCAAACGTGGGCAATTCAAAAGAAGCGATTTGGTCCTGTTGATCCGAAATCAATAGCAACCAGTTCAGCACCAGTGAGCAGAGGTATATGTGCTTGCGCCTAATGATCTTCGCAGCTTCTTTTTGCGCTTTCCTGCTATGTGGCTGTCAGAAGCAAGCCGGCAATTCACCCGCATCAGCTAACAGCAGCTCACACAATGTCGCAGATCGGAAGCTGGCCATTTATGTAGATGGCAATAAGCTTCGTAATCAGCGTGGAGAAGTAGTTCAATTACGTGGCGTCAGCTTCATGGGCGGAGAATACACGGCGATCAACGGATGGCGACCAGAAGACCCATTTGGTGACAGTGTGGATGAGTTTACGTGGAGAACGCTACGTGACTGGCATGTGAACAGCATCCGCATTACGCTTAACGAAACTTCTTATCTGGGCATCAAGTGCGTTACTGCTTTAAGTGGCCCCGCATACAACAGACCTGGGAAAATCCAGGAGTCAGATCCCGGACACAATTACCGGACAAGACTAAAGGAAATCGTTGATCGCGCTACGCAAGCGGGGGTTGTACGTCATTCTCGTTTTGAACTACAGCGCCCCGAACGATCTACTTAACCAGGTTGATCAGGTTTCTGCCCAGTGCGCCACGGATTTTAATCCGCTTCCAGATCGCGATCATGCAATTGATTTCTGGACGCAGCTTGCCTCCGAGTACAAAACTTATCCGAATGTGCTCTTTGAATTGTTCGACAACCCATATATTGACGAGTGGCGATATTTTAAAGGTACAAAAGCCGATGCTTGGAAAGCGTTACGTGACGGTATAGCGATAGATTCTTACAAGCCACTCTGGCCCACCAAGAAGAGGCACACATGGCAATCTGTCGGCATGCAAGAAATACTCAACGAGATACGGCATACAGGAGCCCGGAACATTATTCTTCAATGCGGACTGCCCGGACGCGATCTTGACTTGTGGCTAACATACAAATCAATTGATCCAATCAATCAAACAGCTGCCGCATGGCATGCATTCCCCAGTGAAGGAAGCAAATGGGGAGACGAATGCTACAGCCATCCTTCGTGGTGCGATGATCGCGCTTACTCCTTCGCTAACAACATACTGTCTCAGGGTTATCCAGTGGTGGTCACGCAGTTTGCTGATAGTAGCGCTGATGGCACGACAGGAGCACCATTTGCGTCAACACTGCTGCAAAAGCTGGATGCAATGGGAATCTCGTATCTGGCATGGATGTTTAAGCCTGATAACGAAAAGTTTGCTACGCTGATCAAAGAGAAGAGTGGCACCCCAACCGACGGATATGGTGAATACGTGAAGGCTCACTATGCATGCGCCGCCGGATTAAAGAACTCTTGTTTAACAGCCATGCGGCAGTCTCAATCATCTTCCCGCTCTGCTGGACAAGAATCTTCTCAACCCAATGTGAGAGGATGGATACCTTCAACATCACCTATATAAGTGTAAGCAAGTAACGAAAATCAGATGCCGGTCAAGCCTCTATCATCAGCGAACGCAACTTCTTGATGGCATTGTTCTCGATCTGACGAATGCGTTCAGCAGACACACCGTACTGTTCGGCGAGTTCATGCAACGTTGCTTTGTCGTCGCTCATCCAGCGAGTACGCATGATGTGCTGACTACGTTCATCAAGTTGAGTTAACGCGGCCGTCAATCTTTCGGTGGAGTCATCATCAAATTGCTCACGTTCTACCAATTGCGATGGATCGGCATCGGGCTGGGCAAGGTACGAAACGGGCGAGTAATTACCTTCCTCATCATCCGAGTCCGGCGCCGGATCAAAGGACATATCGCGTGAAGTCAGGCGCTTTTCCATTTCAGTGACTTCACGTGCACTAACACCCAGATCCCCCGCAACAGCCTTAGTCTCAGCATCAGATAACCAACCAAGGTTCTTCTTGAACTTGCGCAGATTGAAGAACAGCTTGCGTTGCGACTTGGTTGTGGCGACTTTCACCAGTCTCCAGTTGCGAAGCACGTACTCATGTATTTCTGCTCGAATCCAGTGAACAGCAAAAGAAACCAACCGCACACCGACAGTCGGGTCAAAACGTTTCACGGCACGCATCAAGCCGATGTTGCCTTCCTGAATCAAATCACCCATTGGCAATCCATAGCCGTTATAGCCTCGGGCGATATGCACCACGAATCGAAGGTGCGATAGCACCAACTCGCGAGCTGCTGATAGATCCTCATTGTCGCGGTAACGTTGTGCGAGCTCTGTCTCGCGCTCGCGGCTCAAAACTGGAATACGGGATACACGTTCAAGATAGGCATCCAAGCTGCCAATAGGGCCAGCTAGGATCATGTCGTGCGA